>DASVLC010000369.1:0-66674 GCA_036385045.1 Thermoanaerobaculia bacterium
GGCTTCGGATGGAAGCCGGGGGTCTGAGCGCGGACGCGCGCAGACCCCCGGTCAGCGTGGTAAGACAGTGTGCCGCATCGCGGCACCGGACCACCACCATGCCGGGTGTTTGTCCGGTGCCGCTACGCGGCGCTGAAACCCGCATAAACACTGGGAGTTTCTTAGAAATCGTAGCGAGGATCTGGCGGATGGGCGGTGCCAAACACGAGCATCGCACCGTGCTTAGTCCCGTAGGGACGATTGAAGCGGGGTCCTTCAACCGTCCCAACGGGACTGTTTCTGATCGGACGTCTTCCCAGGACTTCGTCCTGGGCTAAGCTCAATCGCGCCTACCGGCGCTACGATTCGATCGGTGTTTCCTGGAAGCGGTAATGCGCTGGGGTGGGTCGTCGGCAAGGGAGCCCTCTCCGTCCTCCGCCCCTCACGCCCTCACACCCACCCCCGGGCTCCGGCGGCTCGGGATGACAGGCTTGTTTTTCTGGGTGCGAGACCGGGAGCCTGACCGGGTCAGGACGATGAAGGACCGCGTAGAGGGTGACGATGGTCGTGAACGACGGTAAGAACTCCCGACTGCGCTACTCTTTTGCGTACGGGGTGGCGCCACGCGGTCTTGCCGATCGCGACGGCGGTCTACTCGGGTGTGTGCTTGATGATGGAGGGACCACATGAGCGCTTTAGCTGCTGTCTCGTTGCTGCCGTTCGTTCCGAGCGGTAATGAATACGAAGCAAGCCGCCGTCTCTTCGCCGAGCTCGGTTTCACGGAGGAGTGGGAGAACAACGGCTACGCGGGGTTTCGAAATGGCAATGCCCAGTTCATCCTGCAGCGGTTCGCCGACCAGACGTTCGCAAGCAATTTCATGGTGAAGATCGTCGTGCAGGATCTCGAGGCGTGGTGGCTGGAGGTGTCTACCAAGCAGCTCGAGAAGAGCTATTCAGGATTTCGTATCAACCCGCCGACGGAGTTCCCGTGGGGGCGTGAGGTGAATTTCATCGATCTGGCCGGCGTCTGCTGGCATGTCGCAGAAGCTTGAGCGGGCGTTGCTTCGATGATTGATCGAACACTCGTGATCGATCTGCCGCTCCGATTTCGTTGAAGAGAGTGAAGGCGGAGGTCTCCTCCGTCACAACGATCCGAAACAGGAGTCATCGTGCGCCTACTCTCCCTGCTGCTTGCCGCCCTTCTGACCGCTCAGCCGGTTCTCGCCGACATCACCTTCAACGTCACCCACACCGACAACGGCGCCGGGTGGACGGACCCGACACTCGGGAAGGCGAGGCGGGACACGTTGCAGGCGGTGTTGAACTACCTGAACACCATTCTGGACGAGGATGGGACGATCGACTATGTGACGAACCAGTCCGATTACAACGAGACCGGTCCGATCGCCTCCGCTTCTCCCCGCTTCCTCTCGACGCCGAACGGCTTCACTACCGGCAACGTCTTCCTGCATGGATCCAGCGGTGTCGATCCGAATCCGGCGAGCGCGGACGGAAGTATCACGATGGACTGGGGCTACTCACTCAGCCCGGGACTCGATCCTCCCCCGAACGGTCAGCTCGATCTGTACAGTGTTCTCCTCCACGAGGTCACACACAGCCTCGGCTTCCTGACGCGTATCAACGGCGACGGAGAGAGTGCGATCACGAACACCGATCCCGGCGTCTATACGACGATGGACTCATTTGCCCGCGTCGGTAACGTGGCACCGGCCAGCCCGCTCGTCGCCGCCGGAGGGGACTTCGTCGGCACTCTGGCCAATCTGTCGAACTTCAACCCTGGCGTCTTCTTCTGGGGCCCCGCCGCGATCGCGTCGACAGGCGGGAGCCCGATCCGCTTGTTCCAGTCGAACCCGCACGGACTGGGATCCGGTCTCTCACACACCGGAATCCTCATGGGCCCGTCGATCGCCAACAACGTGATGAAGCGGACCTACTCGGTGCGCGACCTCGGGATGCTTCGCGACTTCGGCTGGAAGATCAAGCCACAGCCCCCCAAGCACCTCGGCCCTCAGAAGCTGACTCTCCTCCAGGATCCCGGTCCGCAGATCACGCGCGCATCCGCCGAGATCAATGATGACAAGGGGCTGAACTCACGCTTCGGAGGAATGCTCGGAGGACTCCTGCTCGATGTCTATCCCAACCTTCCGCGGCCCGTGTACGACGAGGAGCCTTCGACGGCTGCCGCTCCTGGACGCAGCGGAACCGGCGAGCTCACGCAGCTCAACTTCCCGGGAGCGCCCGGATCGATCGCCCTTCAGAACGGCGACGGCTCGCACTCCTCGACCGGCCTGACCTGGATCTCGCCGTGGGAAAACTTCCGTATGCCGGCGAGGCCGGATGAGAAGTTCATCGTCGCGTTCCGCGCGAATCCGAGCCCCCGCGTTGGCGGCGGCGGACCCGGAACGTTCTTCGACGCCGTGCTCGGAGCACCGGAGCAGGCGATTCCAGGTGGAGCGGCGTCGGCTCGTGGCATCGGTCTGCGTCTGAACGCGAGCGGACCTGAAGAAGGGATGTGGCAACTGTTCGACGGAACCGGCTCGGCACCTCGTGTCGAGGCATCAGGACCGCTGCCGCGCCCGAGAACCGGCGCGCCTTCCGGCTGGTACGCCATCTCGCTCGAGCTTCTGCAGCCGCGCTTCGACGAGACGACGCCGACCGTCGCAAACCTGTTGATCGACGGCGTGCTGGTTCACTCGTTCACCACGACCGGTGGAATCGGCGACAACTACGTCAGCTTCCACGCCGGTCCTGCGGCGTCTCGCGCGAAGAAGAACGCGCTCTATCTCCTCGACGACATCGACATCTCGATCGCGCCGTGGGAAGAGGCGCCGCCGGTGGTGACCGTTGATGCTTCGGCAAGAGTGGGCGGTGCGGTCGGTGTTCCGTACTCGAACGTATTCGAGGCGAACGGCGGAACAGCGCCCTACGAATGGTGGCTCGACGGCGACCTCCCCGAGGGCCTCGTATTCGCCGATGGAGTGATCTCGGGAACGCCGACCGAAAGCGGATCGTTCAGCATCGTCGTCTCGGCCGTTGACTACGGGTTCTTCGTTGGGGAGAAGAAGCAGACGATCACGATTGCGCCGTAGGGGGGGCTGGGACTGTTTTGGGGTGTGACCAGCGCCGTAGGCGCGGTTGAATTTAGCCCAGGACGCCAGTCCTGGGTCAGCTTGCGAAAGGTTAGAAGTCCCGTAGGGACGATTGAGGCTGGGTGTTCAACCGTCCCTACGGGACTGGTGCTGAACCTGCGTATTCCCAGGACTTCGTCCTGGGCTAAGGTCAATCGCGCCTACCGGCGCTACGTCTCGATCGGTGCCATCGAAGCGGGCGATGCGCTGGGGTGGGTCGTCGGCAAGGGATCCCTCTCCGTCCTCCGCCCCTCCCGCCAGCCCACCCACCCCCGGGGCTGCGGCGGCTCGGGATGACAGCGAAGGGTTACAGCGGCTAAGTTTTCCGAGGAACCAAACAACTCACCCCTGCGGCGGCGTTCCGTCGCTCTTCGGACGCGCGGCGCTTTCGGTGAGGGTGGCGAGGGCTGAGACGCTGATGCTTTCGAGCGTTGCGACGAGCTCCGTCAGGTCGTGGACTTTCTCCAGGCGTGAGATTGCCTGTTTGACTCGCGGGTCGCTGATCGAGCGGTAGCTGCGGAAGCGGTGCGCCATGAAACGGAGGAGCGGGATGAGGGTACCGGTGATGAGGTACTGCTCACGCGAGATGAGGTTTGGATCGGGTGTCGCGGTCGGCTCGGTCTGTACAGCGATCGGGAGCCGTGCGGTGTGCAGTTCGCGCAGCGCGAGAAGCGTTTCGTCGAGCTTCTGAAGGTAGGGAGCGAGATCGTTCGCGGGGCCGTCGGACGCTGCGATGGCTGGCGAGGGTGCCGGCAGGCCTCCGAGAGTTACTTCGCCGATCGCTTTCGCCACCTCGCCGATCTTGTCCGAAACGACGCTCAGTTCGGCCATGACACGCGAGGCAGGATCTCCCTCGCCGCCGCCGAGGCGCTGCTGGCGGACGAATCCCTGCTTGATGTCAGACCAGCGAGCGTGCTGCGCTTCGGTCATCCGGCCGCGGATCTCGGCAAGCTTGAGCAGGTTTTCTTCGGCGCCGGTCGTCAGCGTCTGCGCCTCGCCGAGATAGTGATCGTCGAGAAGACGCTGAAGCTCGTCGTCGTTCATTGCGGGAACGATCTTCTCGGCGAGCTTGCTCATGTTGCGGTAGGAGCCCTGAAGTTTGAACGGCGGCTCGGTGCGGTAGGCGTTCTGCTGGGCTGCCGACAGCACGTACTGACGATTGACGCGTGACAGCAGCCGCTGCACGGTGACGAGCTTCCGCATGACGTCGAGGATCTCGTTCAACTCGACCGACGAGTAGTCGTGTGCGAGCTGGTCGGCCTGAACGGCCTCGCCGCGCGCCATTCGCACGAGCTTGTGGACATCCTCCGGCTCGCGTGTGAGCAGCGGCGCCGTGACGGGATTGGACGTCAGGGCGTTCTCGATGTAGCTGAGCTCGAAGAGATCCTCTTTGCCTTGAAGCACCTCTCCGAGGTTGTAGACGTCGGCTCGGTTGGCGAGCATGTCTGGGATCTCGAACGTCTCGCCCGACTCGGTGTAGGGATTCCCGGCCATGCAGACGGCGAATCGCTTGCCGCGGAGATCGTAGGTACGAGTCTCGCCCCGCCAGACGCCCTCGATTTTTCTCTGCGCATCGCAGAGAGAGATGAACTTCTGCAGAAACTCCGCGTGCGTGTGCTGGATGTCGTCGACGTAGAGAAGAACGTTCTCCGCGAGCTCCAGCGCGAGGTTCAGCTTCACGATCTCCTGCCGTGAGGTTGCGTTAGGCGCTTCCGCGGGGTCGAGCGACCGCACTGCATGTCCGAGCGCGGGGCCGTTGATCTTCACGAAGACGAGGCCGAGCCGGTCGGCGACGTACTCCATCAGCGTGGTTTTGCCGTAGCCGGGAGGAGAGACGAGCAGCAGGAGGCCCATCTGGTCCGTTCTGCGTTTGTCTCCCGCAACCCCGATCTGCTTCGCCAGGTTGGAGCCGATCAGCGGCAGGTAGACCTCGGAGATGAGCTTGTTGCGGACGAACGCCGACATGACCTTCGCCTGCAGCTCCTCGATCCGGAGTCTTCTGCGCTCGCGCTCGAGAAACGCGTGGCGTGTCTGCTGCCAGGCGCGGAACCCGGTGACTCGTTCCGACTCGAAGCGCGACAGGCGCTGCAGGAACTCGTCGAGCTGAAGCTGCAGGGCGCCGTTGACGATTCGCGGATGCTGCCCGAGGAGCCCGGTCACGCTGGTCTCGACGAGGGCGGACGCCTGCTCGCGGCTGACGAGAGCGTTCGTCACGATCGCGGCGACCGCCTCGATCGTCTGCGGCTCGAGCTCCTGCCTCGACGCGACGAAGGACTCGACCCATGACTGTGCTGTCGCGTAACGCCGCGGCAGATCGAGCGAGGCGATGTCGTCGCCGAACGCTCTGTCGTGTCCGTGCGTTCGCAGGTAGGCGTTGAACGCCTCGAGAATCGACGAGGCCTGCGCGCTGATGACGAAGCGGACCGGCTCCTGTGCGATCTCTTCGAACAGGTACTCGCCTGCGCCGCTGATATCGCCGCACGCAACAGGCAGCCATGCGTCGATTGCCGACTGAAGCTCGGTGGCGAGAACCAGGCTTCCGCTGCCGGCCGGTGGTGTCGCCTCGCGCAGCCGTCGCAGGCTCTGCGCCTGGCGTGTCCAGGCCTGTTTGAGCGATTCGTCCTCGAAGAAGGCCCAGAACATCGTCGCCGCCGCACGAGCCGAGGGGGTGAAGCGAAGGACACCGGCGGTGGAGAGCATTGCACGAAGCTTCTCGGCGATGAGGGTGGCGTCGGAATCATGGACGCCGCGCTCGTACCCTTCGTCGTAGCGGGATGCGGCGAGCTCGGCCACGAGTTGCTGTGTCACGACCGGAAGGGTTCCCGCGGTGCCGCAGACGAACTGATAAGCGAGGTACTCGGCGCGATAGACGTCGCGTGTTTCGGAGACGAGCTCCTGATCCCAGAACGACCGTGCGCTCTCGAATGCCGGGTCGTCAATCGGCTCGAAGAAGCCGGTACCGGAGACATGAAGATGAGGACGGCCTTCGCGCGGAACGACGGTCAGCTCGATCGCCTGGTTGTTGACACTGAAGCGATGTTCGCCGAAGCGGATGATGTTCGAGCCTTCTTCGAAAATGTCGCGCCGGTCGCGGAGACCACGCGCAGCCTCTTCGCGCACGATCTTGAGACGTCCGTCGATCTCGTCGGCACGGACGATGTCGCCGAGCTCGCGCAGCTTGTTCGCTGTGGAGCGCAGCTTTGCCACCATTGCATCGGAGGCGAAGAACGCGTTGAGCGCATCCGTCTCGCCGAGCGACTCTGCGCGCCTTCTGATTCCCTGCAGAATGCGAGTCGCCGCCTCGGCGAGCTGTCCTGCGCGACGCTGCTGCTGTTCGAGCAGCGTCTGCTTCTTCGCCGTCAGCGCCTCGTAGATCTCTTCCCGCCTCGCGGTCAGCTGCTCGACGAACTCGTCGAGGTCGGAGAACCGGCTCTCGAGATCCTCGACGTGCAGCATCAGCTTCGACAGTTCCGCGTCGCAGCGATCGGGGGTGTCGGCCACCGAGACGGCGTTGGCGACCGATTGGCCGAGGAGCGCGTACTGAACGCCGAACTCGGCGCGCTGCTCGTGACCGGCGAGCTGCTGGCGGCGCTGCATGACGAGCGCACGAACACGATTGAGGCCGGCCATGAGCGTCGAGATCTGTTCGAGGATCCGGATGCGGATCGTCGGATCTTCGATCTCGAGAGAGCTGACGACTTCGGCCAGCAGGTTGAGCGATCCGACGACCGCTTCGACGTCAGCAACCAGTGCTGCGGCCTCAGTCGTCTTCTGAACCGACTCGACCCGCGATTCGATCGTTGCAGTTCTGTCGGCAAAGGAGGCGAGGGCGGCGTCGTCGAGGAGGTGTGCGACAGTGCGCCGGCTGACGTCGTCGAAGCGCGCCACGATCTCGGCCTCGAGCGCGGTCAGACGCTCGAGGTCGACGTAGCGCAGCTCGCGCAGCGAGATCACCTGTCCCTGCTTCGAGCGCAGCTCGCCGAGTGAAGCGACGAACTCGTCGACAGAGTGCCAGGCGGAAGGGTCCGTTCTGGCGAACAGCTCACGAACTGCGGTCTCCGTCTCCGCGACTGCCTGTTCGGCCCGCGCGCGCAGCGACTCCACCTTCTCGAACTCGTCGATGACGAGCTCCCCGGTGGCGCGCAGCTCGCGGATCGCAGGTAGAAGCCCGCCCGCTTCTTCGTGGCCGAGCCAGTAATAGGCGTCGATCGCGCGGCCTGTCGCGGCGACGACATCTTCATAAGTGGCGCGGGTGGGCGTCTGCTCGTCGACGAGCCGGCAGATCGTGAGGACATCCGAGATGCCGCGTACGAGGTCGCGATTGCCGATCTTCTCGAGATAGGTCCCGGAGCCGGTGCGGCGAGAGGCGTAGTCGTCACTGAGGAACGGCGTCTGCCAGATCTGCATCGCATGGACGCGCGTCGGCTCACTGCCGGTCGCCTGGAAGATGACCATCCTGCCATCGGGGAAGATGCTGTAGCCGTTGCAGGGAAGCGGATTGACGACGTCCTTGCGGATCAGGTTGTACGGAAGGAGCAGCGTGCGTCCCTCATCCCGCCGATGGAAGACGTAGAGGACATCCTCCCCGTTAGGCGAACGGACGATCCGCAGCATCTCCATCTGTTCGGGATCGTGATCGAACAGACGCGACTCACCGGTGCGGAGGTAGTAGCCGCCGGGAAAGACGATGCCGTGGTCTTCGGGAAGCTGGACGCAGGCAGCACCGATCGCATCGATCCGAACGACGCTCTTCGTGCGGCGATTGAAGACGAAATGGCGTGGCTGTTTCTCACGGTAAGGAAGGATCCGCAGGAGGATCAGACTCCCGACCAGAGCGTAATGAACCTGCCCGTCGTCGAGCGACTGATCGGGGTCGTCGACCGCCTCGCGAAGGATCCCGAGGCCGGTCTCGGTGTTGTTCTCGATCTTGATCGTCAGGTCGCCCTGGACGGTTTCGACGAAAACCTCGTCTGCGATCGAGACGTGCGGATGCTTTCCGTAAACGTGGTCCGCGCGGGTGGTCTGAACCCATTCGAAGTCGTAACGGGCCGGGAAGACGTGATCGCGCTCGCCGCGGTTGTCGATGTACTTCACCCGGCCGTCGTTGCCGACGGCCCAACGGAAGACGCGAATGTCAGTTGCCGCCTCACCGGTCTGAAAGACGGCGAGCAACTTTGCATCCATCCGCCGGAGCTGCACGAGTCGGGAGTTCTTGTAGTAGTGATAGAGCTCGTGAAAGTCGCGTGCGAACGCAGCGTCCTGCAGGAAGTTCTCGGGCGCATCGTCCGGAACGGGAGAGAAGTCGTGAAGGCGATGAAGTGAGAGAACGTCATTGACGCTCGTCTCGGTCTTCAGTCCGATGAAGACGTTGTAGCCGAAGAGCAGAAGGTCGCCGACCTCGACGATGTCGCGCGGAACGCAGTTGTTCTCTGTCCGGATCCGTTCGCTCCCGAGCAGCGCCATCTCGGTCCCGCCGAAGATCTCGAGACGGCGCCCGTTGAGCGTCTCCGCAAGCGCGGCAAGCCCCTTCCCCTGCTCCGCGAGCCGGGCCTTGAGAAGTTCGTAGGTGCCTTGTTCGATCATGGGAAGGGGGGGTGTCAGTGGGATCTGAGTGGGTTGTGACTCGCGATGCTTGCAGGCGACGACGCGAAGTTGACGTGCGCGAAGGGAACACAGTGCTGATGCGGTTGTGAGCGCCGCGTAGCGGCTGCCGGATGGTAGCCAGGGGTGCGAAGCGGAGCGGAGCACCCCTGGTTGATGGAGCCTGACCAGTGTGCCGCGTAGCGGCACCGGACAATACACGCGCATTCCCGAGGGCGCGTTAGTGTTCCGGTGCCGCTACGCGGCACGAAATTATTGCTGCGTCGACCGGGGGTCTGAGCGCGTTCGCGCTCAGACCCCCGGCTACCATCCGAAGCCGCTACGCGGCTCAAAGGGCAAACTCCAGAAGCCGCTACACGGCTCCGCCGTTCACGCCCACACGACTCTGAAACCAGTGCCATCGACTCCACCAACCTACTCGGCCCGCACCACGGGCATCTTCACTTCACTCGGGGGAACGACTTCCACTTTCTTCGTGATGCCGAGCTTGTCGAGCACCGCCTGGGCGGTCTCGCTTTCCTTGAGGAATGCCTCGACACCCTTGCCGGTGCTGATGGAATTGACGATGCGGTCGAGGAACTGGCCGTCGCCGCCGACGATGTCGATGTTCGCGTTCTCGAGGGCGACGCCGAGGATCCGGGCTTTCGCTTCTTCGACGGCCTGGCGGACGCGGATCGTCTCCATGCCGAGGAGCCGTTCGTTGTCGATGCGCAGACGGTACTCTTCATGCTCGCGGCTGGCGGGATCGAGCTGCTTGAGCGACGCGGCTTTCTCCTGAATGCCCTGCGCTTCGGCGAATGCCTTCTCGCGAAGCACGGAGGCCTCGGCAGCGCCGAGCTTCGCGACCGCCTGTGCGTCCGCTTCTTTGACGCGGACATGTGCGAGGCCATGCTTCTCGCTGGCGATGGCATCGGCTTCCTTCACCTTCGCCTCGGCGAGTCCGGATGCAGCTGCCTCGGCCTGCGTTCCTTCGGCGAGGCGGATCTTGGCGCGTGCTTCACGGTCCGCCGCTTCGAGCTCTGCCTCGGCGAGCGTGACGCGTTCCTTTGCGTGGTGGGTGGCTGCCTGTTCCGCCGCCTCTGCCGCCTTGATGTCCTTGACCAGCGCTTCCTGCGCCTCGGCCTCGGCTGCGATGACGACCGCGTCACGGTTGCGCTTGGCTTCTTCGAGCACCTGGACCGACTTGATCCGCTCCTGCTCCTCGACCACGGTGCGTTCGACGGCGACACGCTCGCGGATCACGTCCTGGATCAGCTTGCGCTCGACCTCGAGCGCTTTCTCCTTCTCGATCTGTGCGAGCTCGACGGCTCTTTCGCGTGCGACCGCCTCGATCATCCGATCCTTCTCGACGCGCTCGGTCTCCACGCCGATTACGCGCTCGCGATTCTTCTCCGCGACCTCGATCTGGCGCTTCTTGTTCTCTTCCGCGATCGCAACGGCTTCGTCGGTAGTGATACGGGCCTGCTCGGATCGGAGCCGTTCCTCCGCCTGAATCTTCTGCAGTTCGGCGAGCTCTCGCGCCTTGACCGACTCGATCTCGCGCTGCTGTTTTGCTTTCGCGTCGGCTTCCTGCCGTTCGAGCTCGAAGATCGCCTCGGCCGCCTCGACATCCTGCTTCTTGATCGCCTTCCGCTCGTGATTCGTGAACTGATTCGTCCGGACGTTCTCGGCGGCGGTCAGCTCGGTGATCTTCCGGATGCCCTGCGCGTCGAGGATGTTCAGCGGATCGAGCGCGGCAAGTGGCGTCTGCTCGAGGAAGTCGATCGCCGCGTCCTCCAGGACATAGCCGTTCAGGTCGCGACCGATCAGGTTCACGATCGCATCGCGGAACTCATCACGCTTGGTATAGAGATCGACGAAATCGAGCTGTTTGCCGACCGTCTTGAGCGCCTCGGAGAACTTCGCGCTGAAGAGCTCTTCGAGCGTGCGGGTATCGGAGGCACGAGCGCAGCCGATTGACTGGGCGACCTTGATTACGTCCTCGACCGTCTTGTTGACCCGGACGAAGAAGGTGACCTTGATGTCCGCCCGGATGTTGTCGCGGCAGATGAGCCCTTCCTTCCCGCGGCGGTCGATCTCGATCGTCTTGACGGAGATGTCCATCACCTCCGCCTTGTGAATGATCGGAAGGACCGTCGCACCGGTGAAAGTGACTTCGGGCTCTGCTTTCATCTTGTTCACGATGAGAGCCTTGCCCTGCTCCACCTTGCGATAGAACTTCGCGACCATGATTGCAGCGACGAAGAGGGTGAAGATCAGCAGTCCTGCGCCGATGAGGACAACGATCAATTCCATGGGATCTCCTTTGCGCAGCGACTCATTGAGTCACCTGCGGTGAACTGTTGTCATGCGATGGGGTATCGACGCGGCTGGCGATCCGTACTGGATCGGCTTCTGCGAGCGACGGGTCAACGGGAGCGATGTGGTAGACGCCGGTCTTGTCATCAACGTCGTAGACGAGAGCAAGTGAACCGGGAGCCAGGCTGTTGTCGCGAAAACAGCGGACCTCGATGATCAGCCCTGCGCCGCCGTCTTCGAGCTCGGCGCGTCCCGCATTGGCGGTGACACTTCCAGAGCGGATCGTGCAGAGCTTGCCGATGAAAGCGCGGCGGCTGGGCGCCTGCGCCGTCGCGAAGAAAGGACGGAGGGGGCGGGCCGCACGCGATGCGACGAAGAGACCGAGCGCCGCGGCGCCGAGACCAACCAGGGTGCCGGTCATCAGGTTCGTCGTATCGAGGAGACGCATCGCGAGAAGACTCGTAACCCACCCGATCGTGGCGGTGATTCCTCCAACCACGGCGATCGGAACGCCGGCGATTCCGAGTGCCTCGAGCGCGCTGCCGGACTCACCCGCAGGAAGCCAGTCGATCTCCGCGACGCCAGCGAGTGCCAGAAGGCCGTAGATGAGAAACAGGGCGATGAGGACGGTGAATACCACCGTGGGGAAGGAGAGTGCGGCCGTGAAGAACGAGCTCATGGGGCCAGGTTCCGAAATGGGGGATAACTTTTTACCTGAGTGGGGGGTTGGAGTCCATCAAAAAAGCAGTTTCTGGGGAGTGCTGAGAGTCAAAGACCCGGGTGCGGGCTCGGGCGCGGGCCCGGGATGTGAGCCTCGTGCAGTTCGAACCCGAGAAGTTCGAGGTTCGTGGCCGACGATCTTTCTGATGAGTAGGACGAAACGCGAAGTAGCCTCACTTGCTCGGCCTGAGGCGGTACGGAGTACGCAGCTTGCCAGGCCCCTCGCATGCCCACCCACCCGCCCGCCGCTCGGGGTGACATGTTGGCTGTCATCCCGAGCCGCCGGAGCCCCGTGGGTGGGAGGCTGGCGGGAGGGGCGGAGGACGGAGAGGGATCCCTTGCCGACGACCCACAAGTACACACGCACCTGTGTCATTGGAAGCGTAGCGAGGGATCCGGTGGTGGGCGGTGGCAAACACGCGCATCGCACCGCCCGCCCACCCAGATCCTCACGCTACGCTCAGGATGACAGCCTAACGGTCGACGAGCTACATCGTCAGCCGTTCGTAAGAGCTGCGAAGCAGCGTCACCCGTTTCACGTAGTTCCGTGTCTCCTGGAACGGGATGGCTTCGAGGAACTCGTCGATCGGGCGGCTGGGAGCTGCACGCCGCCATTTGCCGACGTTGCCCTGGCCCGCGTTGTAGGAGGCGACCGCCAGATACTCGTTGCCCTTGAAAATATTGATGACCATCCGGAGGTGAAACGTGCCGAGCTGGATGTTGACGTCGGGATTTTCGAGCCGGAGCGTCGCGAAGGGAATCCGCAGCCGTTTCGCATGATCGGCTGCTGTCGCCGGCATCAGCTGCATCAGTCCTGTCGCTCCGACGGGCGACTTCGCCTCCGGGTTGTAGTAGCTCTCCTGAAGGATCAGCGCGCGGACGAGATTCGGATCGAGCTTGTTCTTCTTCGCGTTTTCCTCGATGAGCTGATCGTGCTCCAGGGGGTAGTACATCCGGAGAAAGTAAGCGGGTGTGGAGTCCTGCTCGACGGTTGCGAGCTGGGGCCAGGCCCTTCGGAGGGAGCGGTACATCAGGAGCTCGTTGCCGGCGGCGTGATGAATGTCCGACATCAGAGCCTCCGCAAAGCGGACGTTCTGGCGGCGGGTGTTGCGGCGGATCTCGAGTGACGCATCGCGCATGGCGCCGAGCGCGGTCAGCTCGTAGGCCAGACGGAGCTCGTCTGGCATTTCTTTCTCGGCGATCTCGCCCCAGTCGGGCGCGTCCTTCTTCAGGGGATTCTCTTTGTACTCCTTCCGGGTTCCTCCGCGCGCCAGTGCATGGATCGCATAGAGATCGGTGTAGGGAGCATCAGCCAGGCGCCCATAAATCGCGGCGGCTTCTTCCTTGTTGCCGAGACGCTCGATCGTCCGGGCGAACCAGTAGTCGGATTGCCGCCGAACGTTGGCAGACGTGTACGTGTCGGCGATGAAGCGGAGCAGACGTCTGGCAGCTGCGAGGTCGCCGCGCTGATAGGCTCCCCAGCCTTTGTCCCAGAAGTACTGCAGCGCCGGATCGGCAGCAGCGTCGATTTTGATGACCTGAGGGACCAGCTCCTGGAGGTAGCTCTCCTGATCCTTGGCGATGGCCCGATTGATCAGGGTGTCGAGCGTAGCGAGACGAAGATCATCGTCGATCGGTAGTGAGAGAAGATCCCGCAGCCGCTCGCTGGCAAGACGTTCGTACTCTTCCTTCCTCTTCTTCTTTTCGAGGTCGACCTGCGTGACCGTCCGGGTGACTGTCTTGTAAGTCGGCCTCGTGACGGTTTTCGCCTTCTGCCCCTTCTTTGCTTTCACCTTGACCTTGACGCTTCCGGTGCGCTTCTTCTCCTTCACCGTCTTCTTCACCTCCGGATCGATCGAGGCGGCGAGTACGGAATAGTTCTGTGCAGCGTGCCGGAGAGCTGGAATCGCAGTCACGTGCTGGCCGGAGGTGAGCGGCTCGAGAGCTTTCGACGAGTCCTCGAACCGACGGAGTCGCTGCAGGACGATACCTCGCTGAAGTTGGATCTCACTCCGCATACTCGGAGCCAGAGGCGCGAGGGCGTCGAGCTCTGCAAGAGCGGTTTGAGGATCGTTCGCGGCCATGAAAGCGACGGCGCGATCGAGCCGCTCGCTCGGAGTCATCGGGATGACTGCGTTCGCAGGGAGGCCGCTGACTGCGCGGACGAAGGCCGCCGCACGTGCGGCCGGCTCCGACCGCGGATGTCTGATGATGATGTTTCTCGCCGAGTAGAACGCACCCGACAGATCACCCACACGCAGTCGGGTCTGAACCGCGCTCCAGCGCGCCGCCGCCGAGACTTCGGAAACGTCGGACTTGCGCGCAACGGCCGCATAGATTTCGGAGCTCTTCTGCCAGTCGCCAGCGCGTTCGTAGAGATTCGCCAGTGAGAAGCCGGCGTCATGGGTGTAGATCATCCGCGGCGCGCGACGCCAGAGTGTTGCCAGCGTCCGCCGCGCGGCGGCTGAGTCCCCCGTCAGCTGATAACCGGTGGCGAGGTAGTAGAGCCGGTACTCTTCGACGGCGCGCGAGCCGAAATCGAACTGCGACAAGCTTGCGACAGCCGCTGCACCTTCATTCTGCTGCAGCGCCTGAACCCCGGCGGCGTACGGCTCGCGCAGCTTTTCGAGATCGGGTGGTGCCTCGGTCTGGGAGATCTGACGGAGGCGTTCCTCCTGTCGAGGACGTATCGTGCGCGCATAAAGGACGACCATGATCACGCCGGCGAGCGCGAGCAGGACGACCGAGATCAGGAGCCATCGACGGCGAATTAACTGCCACACGGCGAACGTGCGGTGCTAGGAGGCTGCCAGCTCGAAGGGGACGCGTAGCCCTCCCGGCTCAGAGGCCGAGAACCTCTGCCCTGCCGTCTGCCAGAATGCGGACCAGTTCGTCATAGAAATAGTTCGATACTTTGCGCACGTCGTCCGCGATCCGCTCGTCATACATCTGGCGGCTCCGGTCGATGTCTTCTTTGAGACGCTCGTACAGGTCGTTGTTCTTGCGCCCCTGGTCGACCTTCGTCTCGTTGTAGAGCTTGATCTCAGAGACGAGCAGCCGTGCAAATCGTCTCGCCTCATCGTGCTTCTTCGACTCGTCGGTATGGCCACCTAATGCCGTGCCGCGCGCCAGTCCCGGTGGTGGGATGTACTGCGTCGATGGTTTGTCTTCGCCGGGAAGAGATGGCGGCGGTGCAGGGGGTGCGGCCGCTGGCGGCGGCGGAGCCGGAGCACTCGGTGCCGCCGCTGGCGCGTTCATCATCTCGCGCATCTGCGCGGCACTGATTGCAACCGTTCCGGAGCCGGTGGTCATCGGAATCGCCGCCGCGGGAGGAGGAGGCGCTGGCGCTGGCGCTGGCGCCGGGGCAGCAGCCGGCCGCGGCGGTGCGGGTGCGGGGTGCGGTGCCGTGGCCGTAGGAGGTGCCGGCATCGCCGGCTGAGCCGCGGTCGCCTTGCTCTGCTCCTCGGTGAGACTGGGAGACGGAGTCTTTTTCCGGATTGCCAATGTATCGATCAGCAGTCCGGTCATGAAGACGAGCAACTGGATCGATTCGACGTCGAGATTATCGACGTCCTTCCCGACGGCGTCGACGTAAACGGCAGCCGAGACCTTGTCCTTGATGACCATGGGGACGAGGACAGCGCGGTCCGAACCGGAGACGCCGAGCCTGGTGGCCAGATTAGCGCCGTCCCAGATCACGACCTGCTCATTCTTCAGCACGCGATCCAGCTCAGGCACGAGACCGGGAGTCGCATTGAAGCGCTTGACGCTCTCGTCGTTGCCGCCATGGTTGCCGAAGCCGACACCCTTCCAGCCGCTGAACATTTCGCCGCGAAGGATGAGAAGAGCGGCGCGGGATCCGAAGCCGAGACACTGTTCGAGAAGAGCGTTGAGAACGTCGACCTGCGACTTGCCACGCTCGATCGCCTGCACACACGACTTCACACGCGATGCGCCGGCACCACCACCGCCGGCGGGTTTCGCTGAAGCGAGCGCTTCCTGAAGCTCGGAGATTCCCCCCTGGATCTGGGGAAGAAAGGAGACGGCATTCACATCAGCCTGAATGCTCTGCAGCGCTGCATTGAGCTGTTGATCGACGGCCAGACGCACGTCTTCGATGGACGAACGGATCTCGGCCACCATCTTCTCGACCGATTGCCGAATGCCGGCATCGATCGAGCCTGCGACTTCGTCGCCTCTCTCGGCCATAAATCCTCCGCCTGCTATAGCTTGCCTCGCCGGAATGCGGCGCTCGGGGCGACGCGATTATCAGCTTCGCTCTCTTGCGCTGTCAAGGAAGCCGGGGCCGTGTTAACTTGTAATGCGATGAGAGGTTTTCCCCACGTCCCCCTCATTTTTCTCCTGGTGCTCCCACTCGCCTCAGGTTGCAACACCGACTCTCAGCCCGATCCGCAGGCTGAATGGATCGAAGTGCTCCGGCACAAAGCGGCCGCCGTCGCCCCCGACGCAGCGGTCGAACAGAAACAGATCTACGCGGACGCGCTGCGAGAGTTCGTCCAGAGGCATCCAGGTCATGATCGCGGTAAAGAGGTCTGGCTGAACCTGCAGCTCACGTTCGCTGATGATCTTGCCTCGGCCGGCCGTCACCAGGAGGCCATCCGTCTCTACAAGTCGGTACTGACGTTCGACGAGCAGAACGAAGCTGCGCTTCGCGGCCTGGCCATCGCGGCGGACCGGCTTGCGGTGACGCGCGAGAAGCTCCTCGAGATCGAGAAAGGAATGAGCGAGGAGGATGTCGTTGCTCTGCTCGGAAGGCCCGCTCCCGGCTGGACCGCCAACAATAGCCGTCCCGAAGCGACGATCGTGGCGTGGTACTACCAGACACGCAGCGGAGGAGTCGCCGGAGTCTACTTCCGAGACGGAGTGGTGTTCGCCGCCGAAGAGGACTCGAGCGCCCCTCTGGCGCGTCTCGGCTCGTGAAATCGCTTCTCAGGCTCATGTGTTGAAGACGGAACCAATGCCGATCTACGAATATGAATGTACTGCCTGCAGCGATCGCCACGAGGTGATCCAGAGGTTCTCCGATCCCGCGATCACCGACTGCCCCAAGTGCGGAGGCGTGGTGAGGAAGCTGATTTCTTCCCCGGCAATCCAGTTCAAAGGCTCAGGCTTCTACAAAACCGACTACCCGAGCTCCTCGGCCAAAGCGAGCAAAGGTGGTACGGGGGACGCAAAGGGTGACTCGCCGGCATCGGCCGACAAGAGCGAGTCGACCAGCACAAAAAGCGAAACCAAGAGCGAAACGAAAGCAGAAACGAAGAGCGAGACGAAGAGCGGATCAGGAAGCGACTAGATTCACATGGAATTGGCCCCTTCACCGCAGCTTCCGCAAACCGCGACGCGTAAGATCGTCGAGAAAACGATGGTCACCGCAAGAGACGTCAAGCGCCGGGCAGACACGATGCTCGAAGAGCTCTTCCGATCGGTGTTCGAAGAGATCGATACCGACAAGATCCGCCAGGAAGTGGACGTTCTGAAAGCAGGATCGCCCGAGTTTCTTCCTGCCGAGCATGCGCGGGTGCTCACACGGCGCACGGCAATCCGTTGCGCTGCCGCGGGAGCGGTGACCGGTCTGCCGCTCGGTCTTGCGACGATCGGAACGCTCGGAGCGGACCTCGCATACCTGATCTACCAGCAGTTCCGTCTGGTAATCGGCATCGCGACGATTTATGGGCACGAGCCGACCGGCCGGGAACGATTTGGCGAGGTGCTGTCGTGCTTTGCATTCGGATCGGGTGTCGGTGTCGGCAAGCAGGGCATCGCTGCGATGCTGGGTTCGGCGACGATCGAAGGCGGCATCCTTGCGGACAAGATCGCGGGACGCATTCTTCGAGACCGGCTCGCCCGTGCAGTCCCGTTCGTCGGGATCATCTCCGGTGGTGCCCTCAACTATGCCGCGGTTCACCTCGTCGCGCGCAACGCGGTTCGTTACTACGAACAGCGTGTCGATCCCGAGATCGCGAACGAGATCTGGTCCGAAGGCGATCGCGAGCACGCGTGATCTGGAGCCGCTCGCGCACCCTCGAAAATCGCGCCGAAATTCCCATCCGCGGACGCTCCAACACCACCTCTCAGTTGTAACGTGTTGTGGAATGCACGCACACGGGTGCGGGTTGGAGGCGCTTGAACGCGATGCCCAAATTCGAACACGAAATACAGTCGGAGCCTGCCTCCGCCTTCTTCGACCGCCGTCGGATCCGACGTGTCCGCATGATCGTAGAGCTGACGCTGAACCTGATCAGCAGTGACCGAACGGTCGACCATCGCGAGGCGCGATCCCTCGTCGCCTGCGCCCGTAAGGCGATCCTCGATCTCGTTCCCGGAATCGAAGAACAGTATGAGCGGGTCGTGCAGCCGCACTTCGATCGCGTGCTCCGGCAGCGGTGGCCGCAGGACGAGCTGCGCTACACCAGCGCCCACGAAATGGTGAACTGAGCCCGTTTCAACGCTCCACCGACGTGGAGTCTCTTCCCATCTGCCGGGCTCTGATCGATGGATCATCGGGCACCACGTCGCGAATCTCCCATCGGGCAATCTGCTCTTCCGGGAATGCGGCACGTCGCGCGAACACCATCGCAGCTGAATCGAATCCGATCAACGCCCATCGATCGCGCGGCCAGTAGGCCAGTGACGCCGGCATCATCGAGGTCTCGCCGCTGACGCCGCTCATCGCGGTGACCGGTGCGCCGTACTCTTCGACTGCCAGATCGATCTCGTACTTCTCCAGCAGCTCGCGCCAGCGTCTCTGATCACCTCGCGCCGCCGCGTACTCCGGGATGTAGATGCGATACAGCTCATTGCGCCCGTCGGTGAGGACACGCCGCTCGGAATCCAACGACCAGATCAGAAAGCCTCCGAACTGATCGGGGTTGTAGATGTTGCCGGAGAAGCCGGCTTCGCGAAGACGGGCCACTGCGTCGAGAGGGAAACGATCCGGAGTGACTCCGAGGCGATGGTCGCCTGTCAACGCGAGAAGCAGGATGATGGATGCCGAAACGAGCCATGCCGCACGCCGCGGAATGTGCGAAGGACGCACGAGCGGCGTAATCAGAATCGGAAAGGCGGCGAAGAACAGCACCTGATTGCGAACGTGCCGTGCCGCCAGGTAACTGAAGAGCGCGAAGAGGATCAGTCGTGAGATGCGCGCCGCTCCACTCTCTTCCAAGTGATTGCTGCGGATGTTCAGCACGATTGCGATCGCACCGATCGCGATGCAGAAATAGAGCAGCGGAAAGAGCAGCGGTGGCGACGGAAGCCACTCGGCATTCACGAACTCCCCGCTGCGGACGTAGGTCATCAGCTCGAGCGGAGCGATCAATGCACGGATCCCGTAAGGGTTCACCAGCAGCCCGGTCAGGCTCGCGACGGCGGGAAGGATCCGCCGCGTCGTCAATCCGGCGAGCAGTGGTGCGAGAAGCGCCGATGGGTGCGTATTGATCCAGACGATGGAGAGAACGGCGAGACCGAGTGGAGAGCGAACGACGAATGCTGCGATGACGAACAGCATTGCGACCGACGCCGGCCTGACATCCAGGACGGGCGAGGCTCCGGCGAAGGCCACGACCGCGAGTAGCAGTGCCACGTGCGCGTACTCGCGCGGAGGCACGTCGCGGTTGACGTGGCGTGAGGCGTAGAGAATCAGCAGGAAGATCAACGCTGCGAACAGGCCACGCGCAATCGAAAGCCCCGCGAGGCCACCGGCTTCGTGGAGTCCGTAGGCGCCGAGCTGAAAGAGCCAGGCGCCGTTGACCCAGAGATGCGGGTCGCTGGCGACGGTGAACGGATCAGTCGCCGGGAGGACTTTGTGCTCGACGATCCATCGTCCAGTGGCGAGGTGCCAGAAGAGGTCGTAGCTGCGGATTGGAGCGATGGCAGCGACGGCGATGAAAAGCGCGAAAGCGAATGGAATCAGTCGCTGCCACCGCGTCGTCTCGGTCATTGACGATGTGCGGAATCGCACCCACGAGTTTGACGGCAGGGTCGCTCCGAGTCCGGCGACACTATCGCGAATCGGTCAGCCGCGCCAGCTCGACATTGCCATTCACGGTAACGATCCGCAGCTCGTGATTGCCGCCATTCACGTCTCCGGAGACTCGCCGGCTCCCAGGGCTGGAACGGATCGAAAGCGGGAAGGAGGCTTCGAAGTCACCGTTCACCTGCGACAGATTCACTGTGAACGACGCCGACTCCGGAAGGACCGCGCGCACTCTGCCGTTGACGGTCTTGAACCGCGCCCCCTGGAAGGACTCGCTGAAGGTCGCAAGCACACGCCCATTCACGGTCGTTGCGCGCAGCTCGTGGTTGCCGCTGATCTGGGTGTCGATCGATCCATTGACAGTCACGAAGTCGCTTTCGCTGTCGCTTCCCTTCGTCACGATCTTTCCGTTGACGGTTCGGACGCTGAGCGAGACGCTGGGCGGAACCTGCAGCACGTAGTCGATGCGGCCGCGTCTACGGCCAAAGAGGTTCGGGATGTCCCACGACTTGCGCCGGCTGCTGTCACGCCGGCCGATGCGAAGAGTGTCGCCGTCGAGCTCCGTCTCGAAGATGCCTGAGTTTTCGGCGCCCTGCCTCACGTTGAGGCGCCCGCGACCGCTAGCCACCAGTGAGATCTTGTCAGTTTCTGCTGCCGCGATCGTGATGCTTCCGTCGACCTCGGTGACCCGCAGCTCGCGGATTCCGGCCGCTGGCCACTCCCTGGTCACCGTCACGCCCGCGGTCCGCTCCTGAGAGCGACTCTCGATCCTTCCGCAGCCTCCGAGAACCAGCAGGAGGCTGAGCAGACAAAGCGAGCGTGGCAGCGTTTTCATTAAAGACTCCGTCGGCAGGTTGTACGACAATTCGGGGAAGAGGTTTCATTGAGCGATCCTTCACAGACCCGACTCCTCCGAATCGCGGCTTTCCTGGTCGATGCACTCGCTGTGTCTCTCACGCTGGTACTCCCTGCCTCGGTCGTAAGCTACTCGATGACTTGGGCCGGTGTCCCTCGAGCGATTCAGCTCGTCTGGTGGGCCGCGCTCGCCATCCTGCTCCTCTTCATGCTGTTACGCGACGGCTATCGCGGGCGCTCCATTGGCAAGCAACTACTCGGCCTTCGAATCATGACTCGCCAGGGCGACCACTGCGGTTACGGCCGCTCCTTCGTTCGAAACGTTCCCCTGGTGGTCCCTCTGTGGAATCTCGTCGAGGTCGTGCTGGTCCTTGCCGGTCGCCGCCGGACCGGCGATCGGATCGCGGGGACGACGGTTGCGGAGGAGTAAGGCGAGCGTCTCTCGAGGCCTGGAGTCAGAGTCCGGGCTCGGGGGCGGGCTCGGGCGCGGGCTCGGGCCCGGGACACGGAGTGACCGGATAAAGATCAAAATGGACTTTCGACCCCCGGAGGCGTCGCGGAGGCAGTTCCTCGGCGATGGCGCTTCACTGCATGATTAATGACCGGCGATTCCTGGTCCTCGGTCGTCGGCAAGGGATCCCTCTCCGTCCTCCGCCCCTCCCGCCCGCACACCCACCCCCGGGGCTGCGGCGGCTCGGGATGACAGGCGTGATCAGGCCCGGCCTCTTGATCACCCGTGCCCGCGCCCGAGCCCGAGCCCGAGCCCGGTCTTTGACTCACAAGACATTCGGAACCAGTCAGCGCCTAAACCACCTCAAACTCCAGACGCTTCTCCGTCAACGCCTTCGAGAACTCCTCGACCAGCGACCTCCGCACGTCGAACAGGAACTCGTTCTCATCCTCGAAGCGCTCGCCAACCAGCAGCACTCCCGGAGGAGCAACGAGCCGGTAGACGGTTCCGAGTGCATCGAACGGAACGACGATTCGGACGCGCTGGTAGAGATAGCGATCGAGCGGGATCGCCTCGCGCAGCGTGGCGGCGGCGGTGTCGCGATATGCGCGCGAGAGACCGCCTGTGCCGAGCTTCACGCCGCCATACCAGCGGACTACTACGACGCCGACATCATGAAAGCCGGCTCCCTCGATCGCCGCAAGGATCGGCTTGCCCGCGGTCCCTGATGGTTCGCCCGCATCTGAGCTCCGCGTCCGTCCTTCCGCGAAAAGCCTGAAGGCCCAGCAGTGATGAGTCGCGTCGAAGTCCCGCTTCTCGATTCGCGAGAGCTCGTCGAAGAACGCTTCCTCGGCGGTCACCGGAAACGCCACTCCGAGAAACTCCGATCGTTCGATCTTCTGCCGGAGCTCGGCCGGCCTCGCGAGAGTCCTGTAGTGGTCAGACATTGCGATAAGCGGAGACGTGCCGGTTTCCGCGAAGGAAGAAACGAAGCGGCCAGGCTGCGGCGTCACCCGCGTTTTCCACGCCGATGCGTGGCGAAACGATGATCTCCGACTCCAGCACCGGACCCCCTGCCGTGAGCCAGAGAGTCTCTCCGCGCAGGCTTTCGCCATCGAGCCGTCTGTCAATGTCGAGTGCCATGCAGATCTTTCCAGGGCCGCTCATCAGATCAGTGTCCTTCTTCGCCTTCGGGCGTCTGCGCCGCATCTCTTCGATGCCTCGCACCGGTTCGGCCGCCCTGAGCAGGACCGCTTCGGCGAGGTCGCTTTCCTGAGTGACGACGTTGAGGCACCAGTGCATGCCGTAGGTGAAGTAGACGTAGGCGTGCCCTCCCTCGAGATACATCGACCGATTCCGTTCGGAGCGCAGTCCTCGGCGCGCGTGGCTCGCGGAGTCGTTTGCGCCGAGGTACGCCTCCGTCTCGACGATTCTCGCAGTAAGAAGCTCTCCTTCATCCATCCGGCGCCAGAGAAGACAGCCGAGGAGTGATCTGGCTACGCTGATTGTGTCGTTGAGAAAGAAGGTGCGCGGGAGAAGCCGTCGTCGGGACATGAGAGTGGCGTGTGATCTCAGAGTTCGAAACGCCTCTCCTTCCGGTGATCGAGTGCATCCTCGGTCGTATGTCTTGCGATCACCTCGAGCAACGCAGCATGAACGCCGGCCGGCGCGCCGACGATGTTTCCACGATCGACCCAGCGATCCCCTCCGGAGAAGTCGGTCACGACGCCGCCCGCTTCTGTGACGATCAGCGCGCCGGCGGCTACGTCCCACGGCGCCAGATGCATCTCGAAGAAGCCGTCGAAGATGCCGGCAGCGGTGTACGCGAGGTCGAGCGCCGCGGAACCGGCACGGCGGACGCCTTTGGACTTTCGAATTACATCTTCGAAGATCGCGACATAGGAGCTCACATACTCCTGAGCGCGAAACGGAAAGCCGGTTGCGAGAAACGAAGCCTCGAGCACGTCGTGCGACGAGACATGAATGCGTGAGTCGTCACGGAACGCACCGGCCCCTTTCTCGGCGGTGAAGAAGAGGTCGCGCAACGGCTCGTAGATCACGCCTGCGATCGTTTCACGCTCGCGGCGCAGGCCGATCGAGATGCACCACATGGGGAAGTGCTGGAGGTAGTTCGAGGTGCCGTCGAGCGGGTCGATGACCCAGGTGCGGCCTGACGTCCCTCCCGACCGGCCGCCCTCTTCACCGAGGATGCCGTCCTCGGGGCAGTGCTCCGCGAGCGTCTCGATGATTGCCTTCTCGCTCTCGCGATCGGCGGTGGAGACCCAGTCGTTTCTGGACTTGAGGTCGGCGTCGTCCTTGCCGAGCTGTTGCCAGTAGCGAAGCAGTACCGCGGCACCTCGCCGTGCTGCCTCGACTCCTATTTCGACATCATTCATGGGGCCGATTGTATTCGCTCGTCACCATCCAGAAAGGGAAGGTAGCAAGAGATCCTGCTATGCGGAACGATGCGAGTCCGTTAATCTGGCGTCTTCCCAATGAGCATGAGAGGCAGCACACGGCGTGCAGGCGGCGTCAGCGGCGTGACGCCGCAGGCTTTTCAATGGGATCGCGCGGTGACGGCGACTCTCCGTCACGTCTCCCTCCCGTGGAACGAAACCGTCGCGACTACGCCACTTCCCGATGTGTCGCGGCTCGGCACCCGCGATCGCCTCTCGCTGATCGCGCAGTTCGCGGCGCATCAGGCGTTTCTCAGCTTCGCAGGGATCACTGACGGTGAGCTCGATCCATCCGAGTGGGGAGTCGAACAGAAGCGTGGATCCGATCTGCGACTCGTAAGGCTTTCGGCCCGTTCGTGCGAAGCGACCGCGGTTCCACCTGCATTGACGATCATTCAGCAGCTGGCCGCGCTCCATCCGGTCGATCTTCATGTGTTGCGCCATCCGTGGGCGCGTCCGGATGCCGTTTACGCTGAGGCATGGCTGCGGCTCTGCGGCGATGTGGCGGCAGACCTCCGATGGGCGCGTCTTGCAGCGACCGGAGAAGTTCTCGCACCGGGAGCGGAGGGCCTTCGCACGCTGGCTGACGAGAGCGGTTGCTTCTCATGCGACGACGAGCGAGCCGCCGAAGTCGTGAGCCGTTATGCGGAGTGCAATCCTTCGATTCGCGTGGTCATGTTGCGTGGTGTATCGCCGTTGCGTCGTTATTCGGCACTCCCCTCAGAGGTCGCGGATCCTTCCCTCGAACCGGCAGCGGTCAGCGAAAGGCTCCTCGCGTCCACCGCTGCCATGCGGCACCTCTTCGTCGTCACCGAAGAGAGTGCCCTCGATGCGGGATCGCGCGAAGTCGTTCGGCTTCTCTCGACTGCCGGTCACGGAACCTGGTTGCTCGTCCGCGGAGGCGAGGCGCTGCCCCCGACGAGACGCTTCATCGTTTCGCCGAGAACCGCCAGTGCCAGGCAGGTCGTCGAGGCGCTCTCCGGATCGCTGGCGTCCTTCGTCGAGTCGCCGGCGTTCGACTCCTATCTTCGCTACGGGGAGGTTCCGGAACGTCCCGTAATCCTTCCGGCATTGGCCGAACCTCTGCGTTCGTACGTCGGAGCACTCGCACTCCTCGGACTGCGGACTCCCTGCGTCGCAGGCGGCCAGTTTCTCGATGCATTTCTATTTCGAGGAACTCTCGACGAGCTGGCGGTTCCTGAAATCTCAGCGGTCATCGATGATGAATATTGCTTCGTGAGCGATGCCGCGCGGGTGCAGGCGTCGCAGCTGATCGGTGCCGAATCGCGCGCGGCCATCTGCCGTGCAGCGGCGCCCTTCGCCAGTGGAACCGACGCCGCGCTCCTCTGGCTCGAGGCGGGCGATCGTGAGGCGGCCACCGCGACACTGGATCGCACGACGTGGTCTTCAGCGGAGGAACTCGTCTCCGCGCTGCAGCGCGTCCCGGCAACGATCCTCAGCCCCGCGCTGGTCCTCCGCTACGGACACGCACTGATCGACTGCGGCCGCTATCGCGACGCCTGCGAGCTGGCAGGAACTGACGATCTGATCTCCGCGCGCGCGGAACGGAGAACGGGGGACTACGCGACTGCACTTGCGCGTCTCGAGCGTTCGGGCGGCGGCTTCGAAGCGTGTCTGCTGCGTGCGGAAATCCTGCGGCTTCTCGAGCGCGACGGCGAAGCGACGCAGATCCTTCGCAACTGCACGCCGTCCGATGACGAGGAGCGAATCCGTCTCGACTATGAGCGCGGACTCCATGCCGCGGACGGACAGCTGCCGGCCACGCACTATCTCGGTCTGCGGCTCGCAACCTATCGCGCTCTCGAGCAAGGTGACCATGATGAAGCCGCTGCTCGTGGCGCGGAAGCTCTTGCACTAGCCAGAACGAAGATCGAAACGATCGATGCGCTGCTCGACTCTCTCTTTGCCAGCTTCTGCGCGGGCCGGTGGCAGGAGGCAAGGACGCGGGCCTTTGCGGCGCTACAGGAAGTCGAAGAGACCCAGGGGGACCGTGCTGCAGGAGGGATTCTCTTTCTTCTCGCCTATCTGGCCGCTGATGATGGCCAGTGGGCGCACGCGGCCCAGCGGATCGCCCGCCTGCGTCATTTCTACGGAGGGACTAACGACCATATCCGGCTTGCCGAGTTGCAGCTTCTGTCGGCCCACCTCGACTTCTCGCGCGGCCACTTCGTCGAAGCCTCGCGTGCAGCGCAGGCGGTGCTGGAGGGGCGGCGTCAGCAGGATCAGATCCGGGAAGCGGCTGCGATCATCCTCGACGAGATCGCCTGGATCGATGGAAGACGTGACGCTCTGCTTTCAACAGGCGGCACGGGAAACGTGGAGCTCGATCGCCGTCACTCGAGAATCGCCGCCGCTCGAGCAGGAGAGCGGTTCACCGCGGATCCCGCGAGTACGGTTGCCGATCGCCTGTTCGCATTCCGGCAGGCACTCGCTGAGGACGACGAACCGACGGCGAGAACGCTCGCGCAGGAGCTCGACCTCGTCATTGAGCGTGCCGATCGCCCACGCGACGTCGAAATGGCGATCCTTCAGGCGATCGCAACGCGCGAGTTCCCGTTCACCGATCACGAGCTGGGACGTCCCTGGTGTTTTGCCGCGCGGAACCGGCTCGGCCAGTGGAGCACGAACGGTCCGGTGCAGCCGCCGGCCGAATCGCTCGAAGCGCTGGAACCACCCCCGGGGTGGATCGTCTGCAGCGAACGGGAACGGCTTTTCATCGAAGGCTCGGCAGAGTGGAGCGTTGCCGGTCGCGCGGCAGTCGGCGCGATCTTTCACATTCGCGCGGAGAACCAGCGGCTGCACCGCGTGCTCGACCAGGAAGAGCGCACCGCCCCCGCAGGAGCGACGCTCGACGGAATCGTCGGCCAGTCCGCTGCGATCCGCGAGATCGAAACGCTGGTACAGAGAATCGCTCGACGAGATGTGGCCGTCTGCGTTCTCGGCGAATCGGGAACGGGCAAGGAGCTCGTTGCGCGCGCGATCCATCGGAACTCATCACGGCGGCAGAAGACCTTCACGCCGGTGAACTGCGCGGCACTTCCCGAGAATCTGATCGAGAGCGAGCTGTTCGGCCATGTCCGCGGTGCCTTCACGGGAGCCGATCGCGATCGAGCGGGGCTGATCGAGACGAGTGACGGTGGAACGCTGTTCCTCGACGAGATCGGCGAGCTGCCCCTGCCGGCCCAGGCGAAGCTGCTTCGCTTTCTTCAGGATGGAGAGTTCCGCAGAGTCGGCGACACGGCGACCCGCTCGGCCGATGTTCGCATCGTCAGCGCAACGAACCGCAAGCTCGATGCCGCGGTGGATGAGGGGCGCTTCCGCGATGATCTCTACTACCGAATACGCGGTGTCGACATCGTGCTGCCGCCGCTGCGTGAACGCGGAGCCGACGTTCTTCTGCTGGCGGCACACTTTCTGGCGGCGGAGCACCAGAAGCACAAGAGCGGGCCGGTCGCGATCTCGCCCGACGCCGAGGCGGTCTTCACCGCGTACGCTTGGCCCGGTAACGTGCGCGAGCTCCAGAACACGATCCGTGCCGCCCACGCGCTGGCAGGGGAGTCGAAGGAAATTGACCTCGATCATCTTCCGGAGCGACTGCGCAACGTCGCACCTGCACGCCTGCAGGCCGGCTCGTATCAGGATGCCGTCTCGCGATTCAAGCGAGATCTGATCGAACGCTCGCTCGTGCAGGCAAAAGGTAACCAGAATCGCGCCGCCGCCGTACTCCGGATGTCCCGCCAGGCACTCGCCTACCAGATCCGCGAGCTCGGCATCATGGTTCGGTCGTGATGTAACAGATCGAAGAATGGCGTGTAGCGAAACCGCTTCCGCCCGGTCGCACTGCGGACTTCACCCGTACAATCCAGCCTTTCAGGAAGGAAACGGAAATGTTCCGCAAGACTGCAGTCTTCGTGGTGCTCCTATCCCTCGGCCTCGCCGGCTGTACCCTCTACAGCGAGGTCAGTGTCCTTCCTCTCAACCTTCTTCCCTCGAACATCGATCGCGGCTCCGATCTCAGCTCGATGCTGCGCAAAGCCGATTTCCTCCGGGCGATCGAGATGGCACCGACCATCGATGCCCGGCCCCGTCCGAACCCGTCCGATCTCGCCGCTCTCGGAAACGCCTACCTCGCGGCAGGGCGGTTCGACGAGGCGCGCGCACGCCTGCGCGCCGCGCTCGACCTGAATCCCTTCCGCGCGACCTACGCGCAGATCGCCTGGGATCTGTCGCAGGTCGAATACCTTTCGAACAACTTCGAGTCGAGTCTCGAGTGGGCAACGATCGCCGTAGAGAACGGCCTCTCCATCCGGCAGTGGCATCTCGACTATCTGCGGTCGCTCGTCAACATTCCCGTCTATCGCATCAGCGGCTCCGACACCGCGCGGGTGCCGTTCCGCTTCGGCCGCCCTGACGTTCCCCGCCTCGGTGTTCGCATCAACCGGTCACATGACGTGGAAGCGATCCTCGACTCCGGTGCCGTTCTCTCCATCGTTTCCACGCGTCTCGCATCGACACTTCCGGTCCGGACTCTCGGCACGTTCGAGGGGACTTTTTTCGGACTGCTCGGCGAGCCGATTCCTGTGACCTTCGGCATGCTCGACGCGCTCGAGATCGGCGACATGCTGATCGAGAACATCCCCGTCGCGATCATGCCCGATGAGAAGATGCGTTTCCTCATCAGCAAGCGCGAAGGGACCGAGTTCCGCATGGACTTTCTTCTCGGTTCGCACCTGCTGAAGGACTTTCGTCTGGAGCTCAACTTCGATCGTCATGCCCTGACAATGACAAAGCTTTACGAACGAGATCGCCGGCCGCACCCCGAGCAGAACCTCTTCTATCAGGGATTTCGTCCGCATGTCCGCGGGACCGTCAACCGCAAAGGTTGGCACCTGTTCATCCTCGATACGGGCTCGGAGATCACCTTCCTGAATCAGAGCAAGATCAGCTCCCTGTCGGTCCCCGTTTTCGGTCAGGCCGTCCACGGCGCAACGCTTCAGGGACTCGGTGGCGCAATGAAACGCGGTTCCATGCTCGAGAACGTGGAGCTCGGCGTCGATGCATGGGGCGGCAAGTTCAAGACTCTTCCGATGTACCTGTCGGATGATCGCGAGAGCGCCGTTGGCATCATCGGTCAGAACTTCCTCAGGAACTTCAACGTGACGATCGACTTCGGCACCATGCGTGTGGAGCTGAAGCGAAGGTAGGACAGGGCCACTAGAATGGCCGCATGTCCAGGCGAACGTTCGACGATCTCGTTTCTCTCATGACGCGGCTCCGGGGGCCCGATGGCTGCCCCTGGGACCGCAAGCAGACCCTTCCCGATCTGAAGCCGTACGTCATCGAAGAAGCCTACGAGGTCGTCGATGCGATCGACCGCGACGACCGTGAGGCGCTCCTCGAGGAAGTCGGCGACATGCTGCTCGAAGCGGTCTTCATCGCCGAGATCACGCGCGAGGAAGGGACGTTCGACATCTACGACTCCATCACGGCGATTCACGACAAGCTCGTTCGCCGGCATCCGCACGTTTTCGGTGACGTCCAGGCGGGCGATGCCGAAGAAGTGCTCGTCAACTGGGAGAAGCTCAAGAGCGAAGAGCGGAAGGCGGAGAACAAGAGCGTCCTCTCGGGAGTGCCGCAGTCGATGCCGGCGCTGCTCAAGGCCTCGCGGCTCACGGAAAAAGCCTCGCGAGTCGGCTTCGACTGGCGACGCACCGAAGACGTCTTCGACAAGCTCGACGAAGAGATGGCCGAGCTTCGTGAGGCGGTGGCTTCGGGCGAGCAGGCGCGCATCCACGACGAGATCGGCGACCTCCTCTTCACGATCGCGAACATCGCACGCAAAGTGAACGTCAACGCCGAAGAGGCGCTTCAGTCGACGAATCGCAAGTTCATGAGTCGCTTCCAGTCGATGGAATCGCAGGTCCACGCCGATGGTCGCAACCTCGATCAACTCGAGCTCGAAGAGATGGACCGGCTGTGGGACCGCGCGAAGGTCGCGGAGAGGGGCGGGTGAGGTTTCGCTTTCGCGAATTGAGAATTGAGAATTGGGAATTGGGAATGAAGAACGCGGAGTGCCCCATCCAAATCCGGTCATCCTGAGAGCCGCCGGAATCCCGAGGGTGGGGGTGTGGGCGGGAGGGGTGGAGGACGGTCGAAGGATCCCGTCATCGTGCGCCGGACTGGGTGGGCGGTGCTTTCTGCCCGGTCGTCGATCAAGGGATCCCTCTCCGTCCTACGCCCCTCCTCCCACGCACCCGCCCCCAGGGGCTCCGGCGGCTCCGAGGACTCCTCGGAATGCTCACCGCGCGTTGATCTCCCTCCGATACGCGGCGCGTCCGTCTTCAATCGAATCAGGCACATGCCCTCCATGTCCCGAGGCTTCGACGATCAGAATGTGTGAGAGATCATCGAAGTCGGGGCGCTGTTCATGTCGCTCGATCCCGCGCAGTTCCGGGTACGTGCTCTCTCCGTACTGGACGCGCAGAACCTCTCCAAAACCGGCGTCGAGAAGCGTCGCTTTCAGCGTTGCGAAGTTCCAGAGGAACTGATGCCCCCAGCCGTGGAAAGCGAGGTTCATCCAGAAACAGCCGAGGAGTTCGTGCTCTTCTTTCTCGAACGTGCGTCGATAGTGTGAGGCCCAGACCCAGTCCAGATTCGGAGTCGAGAGCCGCAGCACGCCGTCTACGCGGAGAACACGCCGGCACTCACGCATCAGAGAAAGGGCATCGTCATAGGGGAGATGCTCGATGAAATGCTCTGCGTAGATGAACGCGACATGCTCGAACGGCAGCCCCTCGCGCAGATCAGCGACGTGATCGACGCCCGGATGCGCGACGCTGTCGATGTTCGTCCATCCCTCCAGTGCATTCGGCCCGCAGCCGAGGTTCAGGCGGAGAGGGTGAGCAAGTTCGTGCTCCATGCAGGAGCGATCCTAATTCACCCAGGCTCGAATCTCACTCTGCACCGCGATCGCGTCTGAAGTGTGCCCCGATCGAGCGCGGATTCCGGATCGCTGCTGCCGCAACGATCGAAGCCATCTGCTGGCCGTGGAAGAGCTCGACGATCCGCTTGCTGATGCGTGACTCGTGGTAGTACTTGGTGAGCCGGTAGCCGAGATGCTGCATGTCGGCGATGGCGCGCTTCATCCGTTCGTAGGTGCGGACGATGCCGACGTAGTTCCACATGGTGTGCTGGATGATGGTCCAGTCCTGGAGGATCAGCGCAGGATCGTCGAGGTCCTCCTTCCCGGGCTGCTGCCAGTCGGGAATCGTCCCGAAGATGGCTTCGGGAAGACGGCCGTTGCCCGGCTGCAGCGACGAATAGGCTCGCTGGACAGAAGGGGTAGCACTCGATGCCGAGCCGTTCATCCGTTCGCGGATCGACTGCGCGGCGTAATAACCCCAGGTCAATCCTTCGAGGAGCGAAGTCGATGCGAGCCGGTTTGCTCCGTGCAGACCGGAGCATGAGGTCTCGCCGATCGCGTAGAGCCTGCTGAGCGTCGTCTCGCCGGAGTTGTTGATCAGTACCCCGCCGCAGAAGTAATGCGCCGCCGGGACGACCGGAATCGGCTCCCGTTCGATGTCGACACCAATCTGTGCGCAGGCGACTTTGATGTTCGGGAAGCGTTCGGCAATTGGCTGAGGACCATGGTAGAAGTTCGCCAGGTCGAGGTAGACGAACTCCTCCTTGTTGCGCGTCATCTCTTCCACGATCGCCCTCGCGACGATGTCGCGTGGCGCAAGATCCTTCAACTCCGGCGAGTAGCGCTCCATGAAGTACTCGCCCCGCCGATTCCGCAGTCTCGCCCCTTCACCCCGCAGCGCCTCGGAGATCAGAAAGTGATTCGCCTTCTTGTCCGCCAGCGCCGTCGGATGGAACTGCACGTACTCGGCGTTCATGATCTTCGCGCCGGCACGGTGCGCCATGACGACACCGTCTCCGATCGAGTTGCGCGTGTTCGTGGAATGGAGGTAGATCTGGCCGAGGCCGCCGGTCGCCAGGACCGTGAAGTCGGCGAAGATCGTGTAGACCTCGCTGGTCACGTTATCGAGCAGATAGGCACCGACGCACTCGTTGTCGAGGCGGTAGCGCACCTGGATGTCTGTCGGATGGTGGTGTGTCGTCAGCAGATCGATCGCCGTCACGTCGGTAGCCAGCGTTATGTTCGGCTCGCCCTTCACGCGATTCAGGAGCGAAGTCTCGATCGCGCGTCCGGTCGCATCCCCCGCGTGGATGATCCGCGAGACCGAGTGGGCACCTTCCTGCGTCAGATCGAGCTCCCCTTCGTGCTTCGTCGTGAAAGGGACATGAATCTCGTCGAGCAGCACCTGCTTGACGACGCGCGGGCCCTCTTCGGCAAGGAACCGGACTGCCTCGACGTTCGAGATTCCAGCCCCCGCACGGAGAACGTCGGCGACCAGACTCGCGGGGCTGTCGCCGTCGCCCTGGTAGATGATTCCTCCCTGCGCCCAGGAGGTATTGCAGTCGGCGGGATCGGTTGCCTTCGTGACGAGCAGGACCTGCAGACCCGACGAGGCGAGGGAAATAGCCGTCGTCAGACCCGCGATGCCGGTACCTATCACCAGAGCGGGGTAATGCGCGCGATTCTTCAGCTCCGGCACGGTAGGCCTGAATTGAAAATTGAAAATTGAGAATTGAAAAGCATCGTGTTGGGCCTGATCGTCTTCTCAGTCAGTTCTCGAACACCAGGTAGCCGGCTACTTTCTCTTTCAATTTTCAATTTTCAATTTTCAATTTCTCCCTAAGCTGCCGGCTGTGCAAACCCGGTGATGACATAAGAGCCGGACTTCACGTCTTTCTTGATCTTGATGATGCTGTTGTTCTGGGCGTCTTCGAGCAGGTCGCTGAAGGTGTTGTAGCCGTAGTACTCCTCGTTGAACGTCGGCTTCTTCCGCTGCATGGTCTGCTTGACCATCGAGCCCCACAGGATTTCCTTGTTCTCCCGCATGAGCGCTTTGATCGAGTCGATGAGGAGCTTGAAAACCTCAGCCTTCTTCTTGTCCTGAAAAGGGACAGCCGGTGACTTCTGCACGCCTCGGACGAGATCCTCGTAGAAGATGAACTCGTCGCAGTTGTCGATCAGCAGATCGCTCGAAGAGTTCTTCACACCACAGCCGATGACGTACTTGTCGTTCTCCTTGAGCTTGGAGACGAGCGGCGAAAAGTCCGAGTCGCCCGAGGCGATGACGAAGAGGTCGATGTGCTCTTTCGACCAGCACATGTCCATCGCGTCGACCGCGAGACGGATGTCGGCAGAGTTTTTCCCCGAATAGCCGCGACCAGGAATCTCGATCAGTTCGATCGCCGCCTCATGAAGCTCGCGCTTGTAGTCGGGAAAGCGGTCCCAGTCGGAGTACGCCTTCTTGACGACGATCTTCCCCTTCTCGAGCAGACGCTCCAGAACGAGGTTGATCTCGAACTTCTTGTACTTGGCGTCCATGACGCCGATCGCGATGTTCTCGAAGTCGATGAAGAGCGCAATCTTGCGCTCGCTCATACGCTGGGTGGGGGCGTTGCCGTAGTCGGCAGGCTCGTTGTCAATGACAGGTTTTCGTGACACAGCAGCAGAGTCTATCAAGTTCGGGGCCGAGGGGTGAGGGGGGAGGGGGGGGAAGCAGGGCCTAGCGACGAAGGCTGTCGTCCTGAGCGTAGCGTGAGGATCTGGGTGGGCGGGCGGTGCGATGCACGTGAATGGCACCACCCACCACCCTGATCCCTCGCTACGCTCGGGATGACAGACAGGATGACAGACAGCTGCTCTTCTTCACTCGGCCCTCGGCCCTGCTTCACCCCCCTCGGCCCTCTTACGCAATCCCCGCGATCGTCTCCAGCGCCCGCGCTGCCTGCCGCTCGCGCTTCTCGATCTTCTTCGCACGTCCGATCACGTCTTCGATCAGCCCCCAGGTGACGTTCGAGGGCTGATAGCGGTCGGGGGAGGACTCCGCCACGTGGCGGCCGAGCGCTCCGAGGGCCGTGTGGTAGGGAAGCGGCGCAGGCTCCTGCCCACGCGAGAGCTCGTCGACATAACGCGCAACCAGCAGACCGACCGCAGCCGACTCGACATAGCCTTCGACTCCGGTGATCTGTCCGGCAAAGAAGATGCGATCGTCGCGCTTCGACTGGAAGGTCGGTCGCAGATGCTTCGGACCATTGATGAACGTGTTGCGGTGCATCGAGCCGAAACGAGCGAACATCGCGTTCTCCAGGCCGGGAATCATCTGAATGACCCGCTTCTGCTCCGGAATCCTCATCTTCGTCTGGAAGCCGACCAGATTGAAGTACTCGTCCGAGAGGTCTTCCTTGCGAAGCTGAATGACGGCCCACGGCCTCTCTCCGGTTTCGGGATGCTCGAGGCCGACAGGCTTCATCGGACCGTAACGGAGTGTGTCGATGCCGCGGCTGGCGATCTCCTCGACCGGCAGGCAACCCTCGAAGTGAACCGCTTTCTCGAAATCGTGGGGAGCGAAGATCTCCGCCGAGAGCAACGCCGCGATGAACGCTTCGTACTGTTCGCGGTTCATCGCCGCGTTCAGGTAGTCAGTGGCGGAGCCTTTGCCGTAGCGCGACTTCCAGTAGAGCTTCGAGAAGTCGAGCGAGTCGGCCGCGACGATCGGCGCGATCGCGTCGTAGAAGTAGAGACCGTCACGCCCGAGGAACTCGTCGATCGCCTGGAATAGCGGGTCGCTGGTGAGGGGGCCGGTCGCGATCACCAGGACATCTGCGTCGCCGCGATCGAGAGTCGTCACTTCTCTTCGAGACAGCGTGATGTTCGGTTCAGACTCGATGACCTTCGTCACGATCGAAGAGAATCGCTCACGGTCGACGGCGAATGCATCCCCCGCCGGCACACGTGCTTCGTTGCCGCAGCGGATGATGACCGACTGCATCCTCTCCATCTCCTGCTTCAGCAGTCCGACCGCATTCGTATGCGCCGACGATCGGAACGAGTTCGAGCAGACCAGCTCCGCAAGGTTCGACGAGCCGTGCGCGGGAGTCATCCTGGCCGGCCGCATCTCGCACAACTCGACCGTATGCCCGCGGCGCGCGAGCGAATAAGCGCATTCCGTTCCGGCCAGGCCGGCTCCGACGATCCTGATCTTCATTCCCCTCGGCCCTCACCCCTCGGCCCTCAGCCCTTAATTCGACGGCTCGCTCTGCGAGAACGGTGCACCGGCATCGCCGCGGATCTCGCCGAACTTCTGTTCGAACAGCGCGATGTTATGCCCCAGGGCATCGAGAAACTGCTTGGCATGCAGAGGAGTGAGAATCACGCGGCTGTAGATCTTCACGTCGGTGCGTCCCGGAACGATCCGGCCGAGGTCGATCACGAACTCGCTCGGCGAATGGATGATGTTGGCGAAATTCACGTACTCACCCTGCGCCACCTGATCGTCCAGAGTGATACGGATCGTCTGCTGAGGAGGCTGCTGATTGTCCATGCGAGGCGTCAACGGCGTCGCCGTCAGCGCGAATTCCTCGCACGAATGCTGCGCAATCGCACATCGCACGCCGCGGCGAGCACCGCGCGCGTCTCCGTCCCATGCCGCGAATCGACGTGCACCACCACGGCATCGGTCAACGCGTCAAACGGCTCGCCGGCCAGGTTCAACTGAGAAAGCGCCGCGATCGCCGGCGCCAGGCTCGGGTTGAATGCGGCGTTTTCGCCGTAGGACCCGCTCACGATCCTCCCGCTGCCGGACCGCAGCGCGACCCCTGCGAAGGAACCGGAGTAGGGAGCGTGACTCCGGCGCGCGGCGACCAGCGCCGCTACCGCGAGCTCGTCTTCCACATCCGCCTCGAGCGGCTGCTCGCTCTTCTGCATCAGTCTCGCCTCCACCTTCAGATCGTCCGGACCGAAGGCGTCAGGCAGCAGATCGGAGAGGGTACGGGGGCCGGACGGAATCTCTATCTGAAGCGACGCCGCGGTCGACAGCTCGTTCAGAAACTGGCGGCAGTGACCGCACGGGGGAGCGGTGACAGCCAGAATGTCGATTCCGTCCTCACCCGCCATCCAGGCGTTTGTTACGCACGACTGCTCGGCGTGAAGCGCGAAACTGAGGCTCTCGCCTTCGAACTCGAGGTTCGCTCCGTAATAGAGATCTCCCGTGGAGGTCCCGCGTGCCACCGCGCCTACGTGAAATCCGGAGACCGGGGGTCGCGCGTAGGCCGCCGCGGCCGGGAGCAACAGGACCATTAACGCGGATTCGGACAGGCCAAGATCGGCCGCCATCGAGTGTGCGGTTTCACTCTCGATCACGCCTCGAAACGTGGGATCGCTGTGCAGACTGATCAGGCGATCGCGTGCCGGACCTGAGACTGAATCGAACGATGGCAGGCGTGGCGGCGGCACGCTTCCCAGTATACCGACGGGTCATGCATCGCTTCGCAAGCGTCACCCCGAGCGGGGGTGGGCGGGCATGCGGAAGGCCTGGCAAGCTGCGTACTCCGTAACCGTAGCGCGTCCCGAGTACGGCTACTTCGTCTTTCGTACTCGCGAAGATCGACGCGCCACGAAATGGGTTCTGTCCTCGTCCCTACCGCCCCACCTCAATGCGCGTTTCTTCTCGCAGCGGCGTCCGCGGCAGGCTCGCGGCTTCGGGCATGTAGAAGGGGTCGATCGCTGATCTTAAGCGTGCATGGAAGTAGCTGGCCGGTCCGAAGATCAGCTCGATCGGTCCCGTCTCGTAGACCGGTCCGAATCGAGCGGGGCCGGGGTTCAGCACATGCGGCTGCCCCTGCGCAAGAAGGTGCTGCATCATTGCACCATTCGGAACCACCATTCCGCCCACTTTGAAGGTGGCCCAACCAACTCTCTCCGCCACACCCTCGCTGACGACGACGTCGACACTGCGAGCTCTCACCGCCGGCAACGCAAGCTGCAACGTGTCGCCCTCCCCGACCGCCGGCATGCGCGTAATCAGGAGGGGATGACTGGCGGAAATGAAGACCAGAACCTCCCCGGCGGCGTGCGGCAACTTGGATGTGAACGAACCGTCAGGTTGGACCGGAATGCTTTCCAGCCTTGCTCCCGCAGGGGAGTACCACTGAAGACCACCACGGGAGATAGGTCCGTCGGCGATTACCCGTCCGCTGCGCGTTTCAGCCGGGGCGAGCCGGAGCGGCACATCGACACTCCGTCTGCTACCGATGGTGAAAGCGTCGGCACAACCTTTGTGGTACTGCTCGTGTGTGGCGCAGATCCGGATCTCGCGGTTGGTACTCACCGACTCCGCGGCCACCGAGCCACCGGCGTCCGTATTGCCTAGCGATCGTGTGTAGTGCGCCGCCTCCTTCTGACCTGGCAGATTGGCGGCGAGGGTGACAGCCACTCCTTCGAGCGGCCGTCCAGTAGCCACGTCGCTGACCGAGACGCGGATGGTGTTCTCCGGAATCTCGATGTCGAAGCGTGTATTCGGTTCGGGATCTTCATCCGGGGTATGGAGATACGAGAACGAGTCCGTACAACTCCTCAGCGGGACGTGGCTGACGTGAGGAAACCGCGGCGATCCGGCCGGACGAGGCTTCACCAGCGCGACAAAGGCTCCCGTTTGTTCATCGCTCACCGCTCCGGGTCCGATTCCGATCCAGCCGAAGAAGGGCTCACCTCCGCGCGTCACGGTTCCATAGACGGCGGCAAGACTCAGGTCAATGAGCGCGGAGTCGTCAGGACGCTCTACCTCGATGATCTGCAAGGCAGGCGGCAGATGCAACCACGCCAGCCGAAGAAGGTAAAACCCCGGAGCGATCCCTTCGAACCGATTCGACCCGCTCAGACGCTCCGTCCCGAGAAGCTCGTCGGCGACCGAGCTACAGTCGGAGAGCTTGACGTTTGCCGCATTCTGCCCCCGCTGAAGGCCTGAGCAACGGAAAAGCGAGAGCGTGACCGCCTCGGCATCTGTGCCCGAAACGGCGTCTCTGTCTTCGTCCAGCTCGGGGCATGCTCGCTGCTGGTGCCTTGCGAGCTCACCGATGTTCGCACCGAAGCTCCAGTCGACACGCAGTGTCGTAGCAGGTGCAATCCGCAGCGTCGCTCCGTTCGTGAGCTTCACCTCTTCTGCGGCCCACCCTTCACCTGCCACCGCCACCTTCGATTCGCTCTGCAGCGCAACGCGCCGGAACAGAGCCAGAGCAGGCATTCCACGGAAGACGGGATCAATCCGGTTCTCGGGTGTCCGTGTCGACGAACCGTGGCGAAGAACCACTCGGCCCGCCGTGCGGCTCTTCGCCGGGATCTTCGCGAATGCAGCCGCATCCGGCCCCAGCCCCACGGCAACATCCCGCAGTTCCGCGGTCGATTCACTCCATCGAACTTCGGCGAACTCCTCCGCGGTAACTGCGCTTCCAATCTGCCTGACCGCTCCGTCACTCAGAAGCAGCGGAAACAGCGTGAACCCCTTCGGAGCGTGCAAGACCCGCTCGCCATCTCCGGCTGGAATCACGGCGCCGGTCGATTCGAGGTAGACCGCAAATCGGGCGCCTTCAGGCAACGACTCCACACGAATCTCCACGGCGGGAACGACATCGAGAGCACGCAGACTGCTTTCAACCTGTCCGTTTGTGACCAGCAGTAGGGAGGGGGTGACGAAGCCAGCTTCGTGGATAGCGAACAGGTTCCACTGCCCTCGCTTCGGCAGCGCTACAGACTCGGCCGGCTGACACTCTAAGGAAGTGAACGCCGTTAGACGCGGCAGAGGATCGGTGACCGACGCCGCCTCGAACAGGCAGACCTTCCCGCCGGCAACCGGTTTGCCGTCGTGTTGAAGGCGAAAGGTCGCAGCCGCTGCCTGATGAGCGAGAAGCAGTACCGCACCGATGACGAGAGGAAACAGTCGCCGTGACACCGATCACCCCAGCCCTGCAACACTACGAAGATGGAATTTGATTCTACAGGGAGGAAGGAGGGAAAGGTCGGAGCGGGAGGAGTGATGCGGTGGGTTGGATTGGTCGGGCAGGGGAGATTTGAACTCCCGACCACCTGAACCCCATTCAGGTGCGCTACCAGGCTGCGCTACTGCCCGACTCGCGTGGATGCTATCACGTGCCAGATGCTAACGAATCGATCGGCGGGGTATTCCGGTCCCTCTACGGGAAGCCGGCGGCCCAGAGTATCAGGTACTTGGTGACTTCGATGTTCTTCGCGCTCGGCGTGATCGAGATCTCTTCGATCGATTCGACTTTCGCGTTCAGCTCTTCGCGCAGCCGTTCGAGCTCGCGATCCCAGGTGCGCTGAAGCTGCGCGATGTTGTCGAGGTAGTCTCCCTCGCGAACCGTCGGGACCGCATCGGCAACCGCCGACTTTCGACCACTCGTCAGGTTGTAGAGGGCCTGGCCCCATGCGACGTTGATCTCCTGCTTTTCGGCGTCGGTGCTTTCTTCGTTCTTCTCGTACTGGCGCCGTTCGCGCTCCGAGCGCTCGCGTAACTGGTCGAAGCGGCGGCGGAACGTGCTCTCGAGTCGTTCCTGCTCCTGTTCGAGCTGCCGGCGCGCATCTTCCCGACAGCGTTCGATGAACGCCTGCCGGGTTTCCGCCGGTTCCGAATAGAGCGAGAACGCCGGGTTGTGAAAGAGCAGCACACGTTCGTTCTCGACCAGGAACTGCCGGAACCCATCCTGCGACCGGACTGCATTCTGTGCGAGAACCTCACGGTCGATCTCTGCAGTCTTCCGGTCGGGATCGGGGGTTGCACGGATCTCGAGCTGGTCTGCGTCGATCAACGATGCCTGCTGCCAGAGCGCGATCCCGTCGGTTCCCGCGAGCGGTGCGATGTACGTACGAGCCGTCGAGTGGTGGTAGCCACTCCGTGATTCGGTGTGCGTGACGATCGCCTCGGCGAGCACGAAGGGGCGATACTCACCCGATCCGCCCGCGACATAGAGCTGTTCAATGCTGCCGTCGATGCTTCGCGCCTGCAGCCGGCCTCGCGAAGATGCCGGCGTGGCACGTTCGCGTTCCACCGTCAATCCGTGTGCGACCGGCGTCACGTCGAGCGTCCGTCCCGGCGCAGCCGACAGTGCACGGATCACGTCTTCGCGCCGCTCCGGTGGGAGCAGGAAGACGAGCGATCCTCCACCGCCGGCTCCGCAGACTTTGCCGGCCCACGCTCCCGCACCGAGGCCCGCCTGGATCGCCGCCTCGATCTCGGGGGTAGAGATTCCGGCGATCATCGACTTGCGGTGTCGCCATTCGTCGGCGAGCGCATCACCTGCGGCTTCGAACTGACCCGCCTCGAGAGCTCGCTCCATCTCGGTTGCGGCCGCTGCGATGCTTCCGAGTCCCTGTCGAACGGCCTCATCACCCTCGATGTGGCCCTTGTAAAGCTCCCAGTTGTTCGTTCCGGAGAAGTGCGCGACTCCGGTGTAGTGCATCAGCATGTGAGAGCCGAGCGTCTGAAGAGGCGTCCCGATGCCATGTCGCTCCGGCCCCCCCGGATTGAGGCGAAGCGCGGCAAGCCCGCCGAAGACAGGCGGGTAGTAGTCCTGGATTCCAGCCGGGCTGCCAAGCAGCCGGGTCTCGAGATCGCGCACGAGGAAGATCAGATCCTCCCCTTCGACGGGGTCTCCTGCGATTTCCGACAGCGCTCGCACCAGGGTGATCGAGAGCGCCGAAGAGCCGCCGAGTCCCGAGCCGCGAGGGGCATCGGTCCGCGTGACGACTTTGATTCCGGTCAGACGGAAGTGCTCGATCGCGCGGTGCAGCAATGCCGCCTTCGGATCGGCAGCCATCTCGGAGAGCGAGTCGTAGCGATGCCGATAGCCGTCATCAGTGAGATGGATCTCGATGCCGGGTCCGCCGGTCTCGGACACCTCCGACTCGGCGTAGAACGAGACTGCGACGTTCACCGTCCGTGATCCAGGATGGAAGAGGTAGAGAGGCCAGAGATCGAGAGTTCCTCCGGCGAGATCGGCGCGCACCGGCGCCCGGACGATGACCTTGTTCATAAGTGAGGGATCGATTTTGCTAGAAGAGTGCCCGGCGCTGCACCGGCTTCGCCGCAACATCCTGATTCGCGGTCGAGAGCTGCGGCTCGAGCCGTGCCACGTCGGCTCGGAACTGCGCGAGCGACTTCCCGCCGAGGGGATCGGGGGTAATCGACTTCAGCTTCAGCGGGTCGATCCACTTGCCATCCTGCCAGATGCGGTAATCGAGGTGTGGTCCGGTCGAAAGGCCGGTCGACCCGACATAGCCGATCACGTCTCCCTGCTGCACCTTACTGCCCTTCTTGAGACCTTTGGCAAATTTCGAGAGGTGCAGGTAGCAGGTATCGGTCTTCGACGTGTGACGGATGCGGACGTAATTGCCTTCTGCAGGCTTGAACCGCGCCTCGACGACCACCCCATCGGCCGTCGTCATCACAGGCGTGCCGACAGGAGCGCCGTAATCGACCCCGTAGTGCGGCCGGAAATACTTCAGGACCGGATGAAAACGGCGCTTGGTGAATCCTGAAGTCACACGAGTGAATTTCAGCGGTGCCTTCAGGAACTGCTTGCGGAGTGGCGTGCCGCTGGCAGCGTAATAGCCGCTCGTTCCGCCGGCCGTCTCGTGACGGAACGCCTCGAAAGTCTGTCCCTTGTGCTCGAAGCGCGCAGCCTTGACCGGACCGTAGCCGAGGAGCTCGTTACCGGCGTAACGCCGCGTCACGACCGCGGTGAACGAATCGCCACGCTGGAGCGCGAAGAAGTCGATGTCCCACTGAAACACTTCGATGAGCTGCTGGCCGAGCTGCGGAGTCTCGCCCGCCTGCCTGAGCGCTTCGTAAAGTGAATGATCGATCGTGGCGGAGACGGTTCCGTCGACTTCCCGGATCGTCGCCGCCTGCGGTTTGACGTCGAAGCCGTTCGCCGTGCGGACCGCACCGATCTCGCCCCAGCCGCTGAGACGGATCTGAACCGCGTCGACGACGCGATCATCGTCGTAATGAAACCGGATCAGATTGCCCGGCTTGAGACGTCGCAGATCGATTTCCTTACCCGCCTCACGCGCGATTACCGCGCTCTCTGCCGGCGACAGACCTCCCGCGATCAGCAGCCGGTCGAGCGTGTCGTTCTTCTCGATCGTCAGGATCAGCGAGTGTTGGGGAAGGTCATTCTGAGGGGGGGCGAAGAGTTCGGAGTAACGAAGCTCGGGATGGAGAATGGCGGCCGTCGTCGCGCGGAAGCTCTCCGGCTGTCGCATGGCAGCCAGGAACAGAGGGATGGCAAGAGGAAGTGCCAGCGCTGCGTAAACTCGCGGCCGCTTCACCACCCCTCCCAGACGTCCACCAAAGGCGCGAATTCTCATTTCCGGTTGCGTCGAAAACCGATCGGACTGCTTCCGGGAAGGATGGTAGCACATCGATACCGAATCAGTTCGGATCGAATTCCAGCGTCGTCGCCGCCTTCGGCAACTCCGGCTGGTCAGCTCTGCGGAAGCCGACCGGAACGATGAACTGCGAAGCACGCGCTTCCGTTTCGCCGATCTTCGTCACCCACATCTCGCGCGAAATCGTTCGCGACGCGGGCATCTCGATCTTGGAGCGGCTCGCGCGGTCGTAGTTGGTCTTGATCGTCACGCTTTGACGGAGTGGGAATCCGGGGATCTTCGTATTCTCCGCTTCCAGCAGACGATCGAGCTCGGCGTTGCCGGTCCGGTACGCCTGGGCAAGCGCCAGCTGCTGCACCGAACCGTAGAGAGTGGTTGTGTAGCTGTCGATCTCGGTTCGCACGCGTTGCCGCAGCGGCAGTGAACGGAGCGTGACGCTAATGTCGTAGTTGAGCGTGAGGCGGTAGTGATCAGTTGCGATGCCGGCAACCATCGGGCCGCTCCCGAGCTTCTCGAGGTTGCTCTTGAGATTCTCGATCTTGATGGTGCTGGCTCCGAGCGCCGAGGCGACTCCCGCCGTGTTGACCTCGGTGTACCACTGCCTGGCGGGATCGACGAAGTAGAGCCGGCGCGCGTCGTCGGTGCTCACGACGTAGGTACCGGGGGGATAGAGAGTTCCTGAGAGGAAGTCGACGCGCGATCGTGCGCCGTCGACAACGACGCGAGCGGTGAGATCGGTTCCCGGCACCGCGCTGTCGTCAGAGCTGTTGCGCTGGATGAACTCGTACTCGAGGGCGGCAAACGAAGGAACCGCCAGCAGAGCGAGCGCTGCCACAAGAATTACTCTTCTCATATATAACCTCACCGGCCGATTCAGTATACACGGGAAATTTTCACCCGATCGCCGACGGTTGGGCAGCGCATGTCCCACAGAAACCTAACCTTGTCCGTCGTCTGCCTGGCCGTCGCCATCGCGTTGCCGCTCCAGGCCGCCGGACCGATGACGCTCGAGGGCGTCATCAGCAGAATCCAGGACCAGCAGAAGAAGACGGCCACACTCCAGGCGGACTTCCGTCAGGAGAAGGAGATGGCGCTTCTTTCGAAGGCCGAGGTTTCGACAGGGACGTTCATCTACTCTCGTCCGAACAGCGTTCTCTGGACCTACGACGCACCCCGTCGCGTCCAGATGGTGATCGCCGACGGCGCACTCACCACCTATTACCCCGACCTGCTGAAAGCGGAGCGAATCGACGTGAAGCGCTTCGAGGAGAGGATCTTCCGCTACATGGGCGCCTCCGGAGCGATCGAGGAGCTCGCCCGCTACTTCGATTTCACCTTCACCGACTCGAAGTCGAGGCCTGCCTATCTGCTCGATCTCACGCCGAAGAATCGTGCGGTTGCGAAGAAAGTGCAGCGCATCAAGCTGTCGATCGACAAGAAGACCTTCCTTACGACTCACCTCGAGTACGTCGAAGGAGATGGCGACATCACCCGCTACGAGTTCACCAACATCCGCATCAACGAGCCGGTCGCCCCCAGCCGCTTCGCTCTCAGCATGCCGGCCAGCGTGAAGATCGAGCAGATGAAGACGCAGTAAGCTTCGCTGCCGGCCCCCCCCCGGCGCGGACGCCACTCCTCACCTGATGTCCCGCATTCAGTTCAAACTGCTTCATACCGACGGCGCCGCCCGCCGCGGCGAGATCACTACGCCCCACGGCACGATCCAGACGCCGGTATTCATGCCGGTCGGAACGATGGCGTCGGTCAAGAGCCTCACGACCGAGCAGCTCGGACGCCTCGGGCCGGAAGACGAAAAGACCGGCGACCGCGGCCCGCAGATCATCCTCAACAACACCTATCACCTGATGCTCCGCCCGGGAGTCGAGCTTCTCGAAAAGCTCGGCGGCGTTCACCGCTTCATGGGATGGAACCGCGCGGTCCTGAGCGACTCGGGCGGGTTTCAGGTCTTCTCACTCTCCGCGATCCGCAAGATCCGGGAGGAAGGGGTCGAGTTCCGGAGCCACATCGACGGCTCTCTCCACTTCCTCAGCCCGGAGACCTCGGTTTCGATCCAGACCAGAATGGGTGTCGACATCGCCATGGCATTCGACGAATGTCCGGCATACGGCCTCTCGCATGACGAGGTCGAGAAATCGATGCTCCTCACCCATCGCTGGGCGCGGCGCTCGCTCGACGCACGCACTGGAGCGTCGGCGCTGTTCGGTATCGTTCAGGGAGGCGTCTTCCCCGATCTTCGCAAACGAAGCGTCGAAGAAATCTCGTCGATGGACTTCGACGGGGTCGCAATCGGCGGCGTTTCCGTCGGTGAACCGAACGAAGCGATGCGCGACGTGGTCGGCTTCACCGCTCCGCTTCTGCCTTCCGACCGGCCGCGCTATCTGATGGGCGTCGGGACGCCAGCCGACCTCGTCAATGGAGTCGCAGCCGGACTCGACATGTTCGACTGCGTAATGCCGACGCGGAACGCGCGCAACGGCACGCTTTTCACCAGCAGCGGCAAGGTCTCGATCAAGAACGCGAAGTACGCGGCGGATGACGGTCCGCTCGACCCGGAATGCCCCTGCGTGACGTGCACGACCGTGTCACGAGCCTATCTCCGGCATCTCTTCGTCAATGGAGAGATTGCCGCTTCTGTCTATAACACCATCCATAATGTCTCCTTCTACCTTGACTTGATGCGAACGATCCGGCAGGCTATTGCGTCCAATTCCTTCGGGGCTTTCCGCGAAAGGTTCCTGTCAAAGATCGCAGGTGGTGAGAAGGATGGAAATTGAACGTTGGTGATTCTCAATCTTCAATTCCCGATTCCGGCGTAGCTCCGAGGCTCGCCGGCACCGGCACCTGGCCGCGAACAAATTAACCCAGCTCTCAAACGGCGAATCTCAGCTCTCAGAATGCGGCTCTGAGCAGGCTGGGGCCAAAAATCGCCCTCGAGAGTGATCGACCAACAGTGCTCACAGCCGGCTGTCCGGTGCTCCCCCGCGGGGGAACTGCCAGCCACCGGGGTGAGGACACGAGCAGACACACGATGACATCACTTGCCATCCTCCAGAGCTCTGGCGGCGCCACGGCGGCGTTCGTCCAGTTCCTGCCGATCATCGCGATCGGCCTCGTCTTCTACTTCCTCGTCATCGGGCCTGCGAATAAGCAGCGCAAGAAGACCCAGGAGATGCTCAGTGCCCTCAAGAAGGGGGACCGGGTGCTCACGACGGGTGGGATTTACGGGACGATTCAGGGTGTTGAGCCCGAAGCCGTCTACCTGAAGATTGCGGATAACGTGAAGGTCAAACTAGCCCGTTCCGCGGTTACCGCGATCGTATCGGGCGAGTCCGAGTCGTAGCAGCAGCGATTCCGACCCCGGAGGAAAGTCTTGAATAGAAACATCATTTGGAAAATCGTTGTGATCGTCGGGGTGCTGGCTGTGTTCGCCTTTGCCATCATCCCCACGAAGAACAACCCCGAGCCGATCAAGCGCGGTCTCGATCTCAAGGGCGGTATTCACCTGGTCATGCGGGTGAACTACGAAGATGCGATCCGCCTCGAAACCGATCAGGCGATGGAGATCCTCCGCGGCCAGGCGGTGACTCAGAATCTCCCCGCACCGACGGGCCGGCGTACCGCCGACAACACGTTTGTCGCCACGATGCCTCAGGGCGTCGGAACTGCCGACTACGAACGGATCGCGCGCGACTTCCTTCCCAGCTTCGAGCTCACGAGAACTGGTAACGATCTCCGTTTCACGCTGAGAGACCAGTCGGCGAGAGACATCCAGAGGGATACGATCGAGCAGGCGGTCGAAGCGATTCGCCGTCGCGTCGACGCCCTCGGCGTCGCCGAGCCGATCATCGTCCCCGAGGGCGAAGATCGCATCGTCATCCAGCTCCCTGGCGTCGACGATCCCGCCCGTGTGAAGGACATCATCCGGACGACCGCCCAGCTCCAGTTCCGCATCGTCGAGGAGCTCTCGGGCCAGCCGCTGATCGGCTCCGACGCGCAGGCGCTCTACGACAGCCTTCCGGCGAATGTCCGGGAGAACGTCGACATCCTTCCCGGCACGCGTGAGGACGAGCTCGGCCGCGCAGTCGGTACCGAGTTCTACGCCATCCGGAAGAATGTTCCGGTCAGCGGCCGTGACCTCAAGAACGCGCGCGTTCAGAAGGGACAGGTCGGAGAGCCGGTCATTGGCTTCTCGCTCACCCCTGAAGGGGCGCCGAAGTTCGGCCAGCTCACCGGCGACAACCTAAAAAGCCGGCTCGCGATCGTTCTCGATAATCGCGTCGTTTCCGCCCCGGTAATCAACAGTCAGATCACGAGCGACGGCATCATCGAGGGAAGCTTCACCCAGCAGGGGGCAGCCGATCTGGCGCTCGTGCTCAGGAGCGGCTCCCTTCCGGCCTCACTGACGACTCTCGAAGAGCGGACCGTCGGTCCTTCGCTTGGGCGCGACTCGATCCGCCAGGGCGTAATGGCGACCCTCATCGGATTCGTTCTGCTGATCGTCATCCTTCTCGTCTACTACAAGGGCGCCGGCATCAACGCGGTGGTGGCGCTTCTCCTGAACCTCCTCATCCTTCTCGGGATGCTGGCGTTCTTCAAGGCGAACCTGACGCTTCCCGGCATCGCCGGAATCATTCTGACGCTCGGCATGGCGGTCGACTCGAACGTGCTCGTGTTCGAGCGGATTCGCGAGGAGCTGCGCGAAGGGAAAGCGGTACGCGCTGCCATCGACCAGGGATTCGCGCGAGCCTTCGCGACGATCATCGACACCAACCTCACGACTGTCATCGCGGCCCTCTTCCTGTTCCAGTTCGGAACCGGTCCGATTCAGGGTTTTGCCGTGACGCTGCTCATCGGTCTTGCCGCTTCGGTGTTCACCGCGTTCTTCGTTTCGCGGATGATTTTCGACATCGTTTACAAGCCGATCGATCGCCCGCAGCACATCAGCATCTGAGGCAGGCGAGGAGACCAACATGCAACTTCTGACCAATACCAATTTCAAGTTCGTAAAGTATCGGTGGCACGCGCTGGCGATCTCTTTCGCCTTCATCATCGCCGGCGTCGTCGCCTACATGATGCACGGCGCCAACATGGGAATCGACTTCGCCGGTGGCGCGAATGTGGTCCTCAAGTTCCGCGAAGAGGTTCCCCTCAACCAACTCCGCTCCGAGCTGCCTGCCGCCGTCATTCAGCAGTACGGCCGCGCTCAGGAGCACTCCGTCCTGATCCGGCTGCCGCAGCAGGGGACTGAAGGCGACTACGCGGGCGAGATCGTCGAAGCCCTCCACACGAGGCTCAACCCCGAGGGGGCGAATAAGCACGATCTCAACTACCTCGGCACCGACCGTCTGGCTGCCCTTCTCCAGCAGGCGGATCCCGACAACCGCGGAACCAACCCGGCGGCGCTCCAGCACTACGACGCTCTCGCCACTCGCATCATCGACGCGCGATCCGACGTCGGCATCTTCCACACGATGCAGGAGGTAGCTGCGGCGGAAGGGGTAACCGCCGGAGTCGCAAAGGTTCTCAACGAGCAGGCGTTCCTCGGCGCATTCAACGTTCTGAACCAGGAGACCGTAGGACCGCAGGTCGGAAGGCAGCTCCAGCAGAAGGCCCTCTGGGCCGTCATCCTCTCATCGCTCGGTATGGGCGTCTACATCTGGCTCCGCTTCGACTTCACCTTCGGCGTCGGCGCCATCGCCTGCACCGTCCACGATGTCGCCATTGCGCTCGCGTTCATGATGCTGATGAACCTCGAGTTTTCTCTGAACGTAATCGCCGCGCTCCTCACCGTTGTCGGTTACTCAGTCAACGACACCGTCGTCATGTATGACCGCGTCCGTGAGAACCGTCGCCGGATCAAGCGCTCGATGTCGATCGGCGAACAGCTGGACCTCGGCATCAACCAGACGCTCGCGCGCACCTTGCTCACCAGCGGAACGACGACCGTCGTCCTTCTCTCCCTGCTGATCTTCGGCGGTGACGTCATCCGCAGCTTCGCCTGGATCCTTCTCTGCGGTGTGGTCGCCGGAACGTTCTCGACGCTCTACCTCGTCCCCGCAATCGCTGTCCTTTTCGAGCGGTTCAGCGGCAAGACGCAGGCCAGGGCCGCGGTAAAGACGCAGCCATCCGGTTCCTGAGGCGCACCCGTCACATGAGCTGAGACTTCACCAGATTGAATGCAAAAGGGCAGGCGAAAGCCTGCCCTTAGTTTTTCTCCTCAAGTCGCGCGAAGCGCTTTGGAGTGCGGTGGTCTCAGACACCGCTTTCACAACACGAACAGCCACCCTCGAACACGAAGCTCGCCCCATGAGCACACGATCAACTGCTACTCAGATACTACCCGTTGGAAAGCGGCGGCTGCGGCCGCCGCACTCCAAAGTGCTTCGCACGACGTGCTGGGCGCAAAAACGTGTACGCACCGCGTGACCTCCCCATCACTACCTACCCCCCAACCATCGGCAAATCCACCCCACGCTCCCGCGCCACATCGATCGCGCGTGGGTACCCCGCGTCCGCGTGGCGCATAACGCCCGTCCCCGGATCCGCCGTCAGCACGCGGCGCAAACGCTCGGCTGCCGCGTCGGTCCCATCCGCGACCACCACCATCCCCGCATGGATCGAGTACCCGATCCCGACGCCACCGCCATGGTGCAGCGAAACCCACGTCGCACCCGCGGCCGTGTTCAGCATCGCATTCAGGATCGGCCAGTCGGCAATCGCGTCCGACCCATCCATCATCCCCTCGGTCTCGCGATTGGGTGACGCAACCGAGCCGGCGTCGAGATGGTCGCGTCCGATGACGATCGGCGCGGATACCTTTCCTTCAGCCACGAGCCGGTTGAACAGCAGCCCAGCCTTGTCTCGCTCGCCATAACCGAGCCAGCAGATCCGCGCCGGAAGGCCCTGGAACTCGACACGCTTCTGCGCCATCCGAATCCAGCGGTGCAGCGGCTTGTCATCCGGAAACAGCTCGAGGATCGCCTCGTCCGTCGCGAACAGATCCTTCGGGTCGCCTGAAAGGGCCGCCCAGCGGAACGGTCCCTTCCCTTCACAGAAGAGGGGACGGATGAACAACGGCACGAACCCGCCGACGTCGAAGGCATTCGCGACGCCGCTCTTCAGCGCCTGTCCCCGCAGATTGTTGCCATAGTCGAAGGTGATCGCGCCTCTTCGCTGCAGTTCGATCATCGCGCGCATGTGACGCACCATCGTCGCGTAGGAGAGCTCGACGTAGCGCGCCGGATCGGCAGCGCGAAGCTCGAGCGCTTGCTCATAACTCGCGCCGGCCGGAACATAACCGGTCAGCTCGTCATGAGCCGATGTCTGATCGGTCAGCACGTCGGGAACGATTCCGCGCTCGAGCAACGCTTCGAGCAACTCCACCGCATTCGCGACGACTCCGATCGACACGCTCTCGCCGCGGTTCTTCGCTTCGAGGGCGCGGGCGATGCCGGCTTCGAGAGTCGGCGCCTCCTCATCGAGATAGCGCTTCTCGATTCGACGCTGAATTCGCGAGCGGTCAACCTCGGCGATCAGCGCCGTCGCCTCGTTCATCGTTGCCGCGAGCGGCTGCGCACCACCCATGCCGCCGAGGCCTGCCGTGACGACGAGCCTGCCGCGGAGCGATCCGCCGAAATGCTTCCGCGCGACCTCGGCGAAGCATTCATACGTCCCCTGCAGAATCCCCTGCGTGCCGATGTAGATCCACGACCCGGCGGTCATCTGCCCATACATCGTCAGCCCGAGGGCGTCGAGGCGGCGGAACTCATCCCAGGTCCCCCAGTGAGGGACGAGATTCGAGTTCGCAATCAGCACGCGCGGCGCGTTCTCGTGCGTTCGGAAGATCCCGGCCGGCTTGCCCGACTGCACCAGCAGCGTCTCGTCGTTCTTCAGCCGTCTGAGCGCCGCAACGATCGCGTCGTAACACTCCCAGCTCCGCGCCGCCTTCCCGATCCCGCCATAAACGATGAGCTGCTCCGGATGCTCGGCCACCTCCGGATCGAGATTGTTCATCAGCATCCGAAGAGCCGCCTCCTGCTGCCACCCCAGGCAACTCAGCTCCGTCCCGCGAGCCGCGCGAATCACGCGTGTGTCATGCGTCGTCGTCATGAGGGCGATTCTATCGCCGGAGGGAGTGGCAGGCGCGGCGGAGGTACAGCAGCTCCGAGATCCGACGTGACCGGCCGTTGCAGGGGCGAGCATCTCCGGCCGGAATACCGAAGACCGGAAGCGCGTAGAATCTTGATATGACCGCCGAAGCAAAGCATCTCCTTCGAGGAGTTCGGGGCTCTACCGGACCCGTCAAAGCGTGAAGTTCTCGCTGAGCTCCTGCGCGTTTCCAGGCTTCTCAACTACCCAGAGATGAGTGATGAAGAACTCACCTCCGCAGCAAACGATGTGTTCCTCGCGTACGACGAGCGAGAAACCGGCGAGTGAGGTACCCCGCGCGCGGTGAGGTCTGGCTTGTTGACCTCGGAATGACCGCGAAGGTGCGGCCCTGCCCTGCCTGGTGGTAAGTTCGCAGATTGGTGACGCCGCTCGACCTCGACGCGCCAAACATCGTTCGAGGCTGTGGTGAACGCTCCCTTCCTGGAAACGGGGGCGTTCGATGCCCAAGATCTGGTTACGGTCTCGGTTCGTCACACCATTCGTCAACTTGGCACCCTCACGCCGGAACAGATGCGCGTGGTCGAGCAAGCAATCTCCAGGTGGCTCGGGTTGCCGTTCCAAGGCAGCGCCGCCGACTAACTTCGCACCCGACGCCGCGCTTCGCGCGCAGGTGACGCCAGCGCGATTAGATGACGCACGGACATGACGCCGAGGACCGCAGAGGACGTAGCGAGAAACCTCCTCGGAATGGAAGAAGCGGTGCAATCCGTCTACGACGGTAGAGGCAACGAGCACGAGTGAAGAGCGAAGGTGTGACCCCACTGCGTCCGTCCCACTGTTCAATCCACGCGATCTCCGGAGGCCCCCAAAATGTAAGAAATGGAGGCAAAGAATGGTCTACCAGCAAGTAGCCGACAAATGCGCACAGCGAAGGTGGGCATTCACGCGGGAAGGGAGTAGCGTCAATCCAAGTCCCGCTCAAGTCGGTGCAGTTCGTCTTCGAGTTGCTGAAGGGCGACTTTGGGGTCCTTCCGCCTTGCCTCTGCGACGAGCCGTTTCCCTTCCGCTACGTCGCGACGCGCGGCGGCACGATCGCCAGCCACCATACCGGCATTCGCGGCATCGATAGCGGCGAGCGCTCGCGATGTCGGTGAAATCCGTTGATTGGCCGCTAATGCTCGGTAGCGCACCGCCGCTGTGCGTGGCCGTCCTGCCCGCTCATACATCCGCGCGGCATCACGATACACCGCAAGCGCGAGCAAGGGATTGGTCGCAAGCGACGCGTCCGCTGCTGCACGATCAAACGCCATCGCCGCATCGTCGGCACGATTCAGGATCTCATAGGCTTTTCCGAGGCGCCGATACAACGGTGCGTAGCTTTCGTGGTTTTTAACGATCGGTATTAGACGCTCGAGCACGTCCACGGCGTTTTGCCCCGCTCGCAGGGAAAGCCACAAGTCGCCTTGCGCAAGACCGGCCGCGACCACCGCAGAGCTTTCCTGCGGCCAGTATCGTACAACAGCTTGAAAGGAGGCGATCGCTTCGATCGTGAGGCGGTGGCGCTCCTCCTCGTTGATTGCGCTTGCAACGCGCAGCGAGAGATTACGTGCAAGCTCGAGTTGTGAAGACGCTGTCGACGCAATAGTCACAGACAACTCCATTGGAGTGTCCCCGCGACTTTCACTGCTCAGTAACAGCGCAAAGATTATGAATACGACGAGTCTCTTCATTTCAGTATCCCCTTCAGTTCCAGGGTGCCGGAATCGTTCGGTTGATGCCCAACGAGTCAGCCACATCCGTGAACGTCCGCACGGCCATTCCGTCTTCGATATTTCTCACCTTGCGTTCCGAGATCACCCACGACGGTGCACGCGTGTCACGACCGAGGGTGTGATGCCTAAATATCTCTTTCATGGCGCTCCTCCGCGAGGACGCTCGAGCCGGCGCCGCTGTCCGCTCTGCTTCAGCACAAGTGCATCGCCCGAACGTGTCGCGCATCACACGTTGTGGCGGCACGATCATCCACTCCAGCAACAACGACTCGAATGACAAGCATCACGGAATCGAGACCAGCATCGTGCTATTAATTACCAGAGTATTGAGATACATACCCTCGTTGCCCCAGAGGTTGATGCGCGTAATCTCAGCTTCAAAGTCGGCAGTCGCTCCAATCAGCGGTTCCAGCTTGCATCTCTGTTTCGAGGTCTGCGTCCCTTCAGCGTACATCTCGTGCATCCACGGCGGTTCAACATATGAGAACAGCTGGCACGTACCAGACTCAAGCGTCCAGCCTTGAACGGAGTAACGAATCGTCTCCGTTGGCGATGCGTGTGTGAAGTAGTCCGGGCCGCCCGTCTTCCATGTGAAGAACGTTGCGATCTCGTCGAGCGTTACTCGCGTGTTGCCCGGACCACTCGGCACGTCGTAAGTGCGCTGCTTGAACCACGCAATAGTACTCCGATCGAAGACCTTTAAACCAATGTTGAGGAACGAGCCAGTGACCGACTGCGACTTGGACTTGTACCCGGGCGTGACCGACGTGAGTGTCTGCGCCGCTGCGCACCGCGTTCCGTCAGAGGTGCAACCCCGGACGGCGATTCCCGCATTGGATGACTGAAACGCGCTTGCCGGAAGGCCGCCGATCGTCACATTTCCAGTGCCCCACGCGCTGCCATATGTGGTGCCCGCTAGAATTAGATCGAAAGTTGCGAGGATCGGGTCAGCGGCCACCCACACATGAAGGTCGCTAGGGTTCGCATCGGTTACGCGCTCAACCACGAGCATGGTCGGGTCTAGTTCATAGGGATTGGTGGATGACCCAGGAGCGCCAGGGTCGGGCAGTGGCGCGACGTCTGGATATCTGTCGTACACATCGTAACTTCCTGTACAAGAAATGCTGTAAATGGGTATTACCTCGCAGTACCCGGAGCCACCGTCGACGTAACACCAAGAGTGATCGCTCAGATGCTGTGCAAAACACGTGTCAGCAGAAGCCGAATAGGACATCGACAGCGCGAGAAACAGAAGTGTTGCGGAGATAGTTCGCACAAGGGATTCCTTTCGGGCCTTGGTATTGGGGACGTTCAACGCGACGCCGACGCGTGAGGCGCTCGTTCTTCCGTTCGATTGGCGCATACCGGCGCATCGTAACGCATGTGCCATCACGGTGCAAGTCCGGGGATGCGGCTAGAGGTGAATGCTCAACTCCATTGGTCCTGCGATCATTCCAAAGCGTGGGGCCACACCTCGATCCGGCGTAGATCACCCCCCTCTCAGGAAATCGTATGGAAATCGGGGGGTCATACCTTCGATCCGAAATCGTGGGTCGATTATGGGTCGATTATGGGGTCACACCTTCGATCCAGCGTTAACCGTATTCCTACTTCAGGCCGCCCGATCTCGACCTGAGCAGGTGTGAGTACCCTGCCGATCGGATGTCGGAGTTTTATAGGAAACCCTGTCTGTCTTGACGCGAGGCGGTGACGGCTCCGCTGAGACCTGCTGACACAGGACGCAGATGAATGGATCTTGAAGATGTTAGCCGTATGAATGGGATCTCAGGCTCGCAGGCTTGCCAACGCGGCGTCGAGTTGAGCTAGCAACCCGGCGCTCCCACTCAGCAACCGCTCGCAGCGCGCGATGAGGTTGGAGAGGTGGCCCTCACTCCGCAGCCGGAGCGCGGCCGCGATACCGCGTAGAGTGATCCAGCCCTCATGCCAGCCGATCCAGGCGGCGAGAAGGCGAAGGTCGCCTCCAGAACTGATCAGTGGGTCACACCTTCGATTCGTCATCGATCAGCCCCCCTCGTGGTACCCACGTCGGGCGCAGTGGGGTCACACCTTCGCCCCGTCTCGCTCGTTGAACCGATGAGACGTCGACTTGAGGAGGTTGAGCAGCCAACCCGCGAGTCGGCAGATGAGGCGAGGATCAACGGCTCGGTTTCCGAAGGAAGGGGTACCTGTTCCGGCGCGAGGCGGCGCGGCTCCGCGCAGACCTGCTAACGCAGGACGTTGGGGCGGCTGTGTCGACGTGCAGCAGTGCTGACTGGAGATCTCAGGCTCGCAGGGTCGTCAACGCGGCGTCGAGTTGCGCGAGGAGCTCGAGATCATTCTTCCCGAACAACTTATCGCAGCGCGCGATCAGCGACGAGATGTGTCCTTCGCTCCGCAGCCGGAGCGCTGCAGCGATACCGCGGAGTGTGACCCAGCCTTCGTTCCACCCGATCCACGCGGCGAGAAGGCGGAGGTTGCCTCCTTCTCGCCAGCGGATGGTCTGATGCGGGACCTTCGCCTGATGCGAGATCGTCTGAATGCTGCTGCTGCCATCGCACTGTGCCATCATGAAGTCGGGGGCCACACGAGTGCACCATTGGTCCGTCGGGCGACCTGAGGAGAGGAAGCGAGCAAGTGCCGATCATCAGCCGGTTCTTCGGAATCATCGTTACGATGAACTACCGTGAGCACGGGCCACCGCACTTCCACGCCTGGTACTCTGGCCACGAGATCACCGTGCGGATCCATGATGGCGCCGTGAATGGTGAAATGCCGAAGCGGGCGCTTGGACTTATCATGGAATGGCTCGAGATGCATCGAGGCGAACTCGCCGAAAACTGGAGGCGCGCCGAAGCCCGATTGCCACTCGAACCGATAGAACCATTGGAGTAGCCATCCATGTACTACACGGTGATCGAGGCGCGGCACGTCAAGGACTACACAATCTGGCTCCGGTTCAACGACGGGACCGAGGGCGAGGTGGATCTGTCCGAAGAGCTCTGGGGACCGATCTTCGAGCCGCTCAGGGATCCAGCCTACTTCCGGCGGTTCGAAGTTGCGGAGTACGGAACGATCGCCTGGCCAAACGGGGCAGACCTGGCACCCGAGTTCCTCTATTCCCGCGCGCATGTAGCCGCCTGAGCTCCGCCGCGAAGAGAAACGACATGGCGAATGGGAACAGCGCTGGCATCAGCACCGACGAGGTTGAGGTCACCAGCATTTCCCGGCACGGGTTCTGGCTCTTCCTTGGCGGAAGAGAACTGTTCGTCGACTTTCGGGAGTTCCCGTGGTTTGCGGATGCTCCCGTGAGCAAGTTGGTCAACGTCCGATGGCCGACTCCCGATCATCTCGCGTGGCCAGACCTGGACATCGATCTTTCAGTCGAATCCATCGAGCATCCTGAACGATTTCCGCTTCACTTTGATCCAGTCGAGCCCAGCGCCTAACTCATGGGACTCTTCGCCGTCTGCGGTCCGAAATCCGATAACCAAGGTTTGTCGCCCCTCTCCCCGCTCGGCGGGGAGAGGGTGGCCGGAGGCCGGGTGAGGGGCCGCGCAATCGCCCAACCCATGGCGCCCGCAGCAACTGCCGGGCGGCGCGTTCACGCGCGAGGCGGCCAGACACCCGCGCGGATCAGTCAGCCAGCACCGCTTCGATCTGGTCGACCGCCCAGTCGATCTGCTCTTTCGTGATGACGAGCGGCGGCGCCAGACGGATGGTATTGACGTGCGTGTCCTTGCAGAGCATTCCCCGCTCTTTGAGCGCATAACAGTATTTGCGCGCGCCTCCCGCCTCGGGGACGAGCTCGACACCGGCCCAGAGCCCGATGCTGCGGATCTCCCTGACCTTCGGGCTGCCCAGACCTTCGAGGCGCGCCTTCAGGTGTACGCCCAGCGTCGCCGCATGCTCAACGAGCTTCTCGTCGACCAGGACGTCGAGCGCGGCCGACGCCACGGCGCAGGCCAGAGGGTTGCCGCCGTACGTCGACCCGTGGATGCCGGGGGTGAAGACGTCCATGACCTTGTTCGAGGCGAGAAACGCGGAGACCGGGTAGTAGCCGCCCGACAGTGCCTTGCCGATCGTGACGGCGTCAGGGCGGATTCCTTCGTGCTCGAAGGCAAACATCCTTCCGGTGCGGCCAAGGCCCGACTGGATCTCGTCGAGAACCAGAAGAAGACCGTGCTCGTCGCAGAGCTGGCGGAGGCCCTTCAGGTAGCCGGCAGGCGGGATCACGACTCCCCCTTCGCCCTGAATCGGCTCGACGAAGACCGCGGCCGTCTCAGGCGTGATGGCCGCCCTGACGGCTTCGAGGCTGCCGTACTCGACGATTCGGAAACCTGGCGTGAACGGGCCAAAGCGACTCGTCGAATCGGGATCGGTCGAGAAGCCGACGATGGTGGTCGTGCGGCCGTGAAAGTTCCCTTCCGCGACGATGATCTCCGCCTTCGGGTACTCGACCCCCTTGACGTCGTACGCGTACTTGCGCATCGCTTTGATGGCTGTCTCGACCGCCTCGGCTCCCGAGTTCATGAGAAGCGCCTTCTCGAAGCCCGTTAGCCGGCAGAGCTTCTCGAGGAGCGGAGGGAACTGGTCGTTACGGAACGCTCGCGACGTGAGGGCGAGCTTCCCGATCTGCTCGATCATCGCCTCGCCGATCCTCGGATGGTTATGGCCCTGATTGACCGCCGAGTAGGCGGCAAGGAAGTCCATGTAGCGATTCCCGTCGACGTCGGTCAGCCAGACGCCCTCTCCCTTCGTGCAGACGACGTCAAGGGGGTGATAGTTGTGGGCGCCGTACTGCTCTTCCTGTTCGATGAGCTCGGTCGCTCGGGACATCGTCGTGGGGGTCATTGGCTCTCCTTCGGCAATGCCGAAATTCGAATTGTGCTCGCGCTCCCAACCGCGAAGCGCGCGAAGCGCATTCTAATGGCTTCGCAGGTTTCAATCTGGTCACAGCGCGGTCAGAGAAGTTACGATTCGTGAGCATGTGGCAGGACCTCACCAAGGGAGAGAAGCGCGCCCTGCGGACGGCGGCGGAGCTGGCACACGGCCGCGATCGGACGATGGCGCGGGAGGATCGCGACGTCCACTATCTCGAAGCGCGGAACGACGACCTTCCGCTGATCGTGGGAGCCGCCGTCGCGCAGGGGCTGCTCACCATCGAAGAAGTCGCGGAAGTGGCTCGCGAACGGGTGGCCCACGTCGCCGGCGCTCTCCGGGAGATCCGCGAGGAACGTGCAACGCGAGTCCCCGAGGAGACGGACGAAGACGAGGAATACGACGCCACCTCACCGGTCTCGGTCGCGGCGATCGTTCGCGAGATCGACAGCCTGAGGGACGAGACGACGCTCTACGTGAACCGGCGCACCGGCGAAGTGCGCGTGATGGATCACGAATGCCTTCCCGGGAGAGGGAGATCGCCTGCCGGAAGTGCGGAACGCGTCCCACTCTTTCTGCAGCCCGCGGCGGTGGACCTCTTCGCGGAAACGGCGGTAGGCGCCGCGAGCGCGAACCGTACGAGCTTCGCCCTGTTCGTTGCACTCTCGGCAACCTTCGCCGGTGGTCTCATCGGCGCGCTCGGCGTCGCGCACACGAGCGCCGTGGTGTCGCTCGAGCGCGCCAGCCGGCTCCAGTTCGTCTACACCTTTCGTCTCTACTCTCTCGTCCTGTTCGGTGTGCTGCTGATTGTGCTGGGCCTTACGGCAGCCGTCGAGGCGGGACGTCTCCCCCAGGGCCGTCGTGCAGTCTGGCGCCGGTCGGTGTTCGTCTGGGCAGCGATCCTGGCCATCAACCTCCCCCTTGTCCCCTTGCAGGGATTCGCCATCCTCTTCTCCGCGCTCGCCGGCTTCGAACTGCTCCTCCTCTTCATCACCGGTCGCCACTTCAACCTGGAGCCGGACGATCAGTAGCACGACCCGCTGCCATCTCCTACCGCGAAGAGCACGTTTCTCGGCAGAGCATGACCTCGAGGTTCGGGCCTCACGCCGGGCATGCGGCTCGCACGAACGAGGAGCGATGAGAGTGGCGCGACTCGGTGGTCTTGTCCTTCTGCTCGCTCACCTCGGATGTGCGACAGCACCCCCCGCGGCGGTGCCTCCCGCTACCCCGCCGCTTCCTCGCACGCCCCCTCCGCCGCCACCCCCACGGGAAGTCAATGCGGTGACAGTGCACGGTCAGGTCGTGAGCGCGCGCAGCACGCCGGTCGCATTCGCGTCTGTCGTGGTGCAGCCAGCGAACGCGTCCTGTACGCCGCAGGGGACCGCCATCGGTACCGTGACCGATGAGCATGGTCAGTATCAGACGGTCGTCGATGTCGGTGTCGGACCTGCGTTTCACGGGTGCGTCGTCGTGGAGGCGCGGAGTGGCGGCGCGAAAACCGCCGCATCGGCGCTGGCGTTGTTCACATCGTCGAAAAGCGATGCGCAGCCGGTGCGTGTCGACGTCGCGCTTCCCCGTGCCGAGCGGCCGTCGTCTGAGGAACGCGTGCAGCTCGTTCACGATCTCGCTGCTGCCGTAAACGGGATGTCAGTCGATCCGGATCTCGCACTTCATGTACAAGGCGGCAGCGAGGCATTGCGCGTCGCACTCGAGCAATACCGTCTGCTCTTCGGCACGGTAACCGAGGTGCGCGTGCTGCCGGCGGACTGGTCCGCCTATCCATTCGAGCTACGCGCAGCGAACGGCCGCACCGGCCGCGTGACGGTGGAAGTCGATGATCTGGTTCGGCTCCACAGCCCGCTGCTCGATTACGGCCCGCGCTCCGAACGATTCGTCAACGCATACATCCGGGCGGTCGCGTCCGGAGATGCGGTCAGGCTCGCCGGGCTTCTCAGCCCGGATGACATCGACTATCCAATCGAGGACGCGCGCGAGCTGATCGTGGCGTATCGCCGTCGCTACGGCGACACCGCGACGATCCGAGGCGAGTTCGTCGATCTCGATGAGACACGAAACACGATCACCTGGCGACTCCGCGGAAGGGGGGCGGGGGGAAGCGAGATCACCGAGGACCTCGTGCTTCGTTACGGCGATGGCCTCCTTGGTGTCGTGGGACTCTGAGCGGCGCTCTTTAGTGTCGCGCGACGAAAAGAATCCTGCGAAACAGTGGACGCACTACCGCTCGACCTTCTGCTCCGACGAATCGCGCACGCTGGAAAGCGGCGGTGTGGCCGCGCGCACTCCAAAGCGCTTCGCGCGACGTCAGGACGCATGACTCATTCTCCACCTTCAGGACTCTGCGGGATGTCACCCCTCGACCTTCGTCCACCGGCCGTCAGGATGCGCCTGCCACCAGACGCCATTCTCGTCGAGCCATTTTCCGAGGGGAGCTCCTTCCGGTGTCTCGGAACCGAACCGGAGTACGTGCCCGTCCAGGTCGAACACGTGCAGCTCGCGGGAACCCCACGGAAAGTTCTCCGGGGGATGACGAATCCGCGCACCCCGGTCGCGCAGTTCCTCGAAGAGCTTGTCGGAGTCGCTCACCGCGAACCACATCCAGGTGCCGGGATTTCCCTGACTCCCTTCACACAGCATCAGACTCGCTTTGCCGCGAGTCACCGAGCCGAAGCCGCCCGATCCCCAGTCGAGCTTGAAGCCGAGAATGTTCACGTAATACTCGACGCTCGCGTCGTAATCGGCGACGCGCAGAATCGGTGTCACTCCCGCAACATGCGCCACTGCGTTACTTCGGGGTTTCGACTCCTCTTCCGGCATTCGCCTCTCCTTGCCTTGCGGTGGGACGGGGTGCTCCTCGCCCGCTCGCACCGGTCGACGATGTCCGGCCGCGCACCGGAGGCACGTGGAAGTTCAGATCGAGTTCCCGGAGGGTGAGCGACACATCCTCGAGGCGCTGTCCGACATCCGTGCCGAGACTCGCGACGTTCTGCTCGTCGACCTCCACTTTCCCTTCGGCCAGGCGGGTCAACTCTTCGGGAGTGAGGCGGGCAAGGTCTTCCACGGTCGAGAGCCTCAGCGGCGGCTCCGTGCTCTCCGTGGGAAGCGCAACGCCAGCCTGTTGCTGATCCGGCGTGGTGCCCGCTGGGCGGGTCCTCGCAAAGAAGACCGAGAGCAGCACCATGACCACTATTCCGAGCAGAGCGAGGAAGCGAACCATCGCGTGAGTGTAACTCCAATGGCGCGGGCGCAGGGGTGGGGCGTTACCGACCGGTTCGGAGTTCCTCGGAGTTCCTCGGTTCCTCGGAGTTCCTCGGGAGTTCCTCGGAGTTCCTCGGGAGTTCCTCGGTTCCTCGGTTCCTCGGGGGATCGCAGAACACGCTGCCCTGTCATCCCGAGCCGCCGCAGCCCCGGGGGTGGGTGGGAGTGTGGGAGGGGCGAAGGACGGAGAGGGATCCCTTGCCGACGACCCCGCGCGGGTACGGAGCGCGCGGTGCCCTGGCGCGACCCCGCGCGACCCCCAAGGGATCGTCGTACTGCCGGTGGAACCAGCGCCGCCACCACATCGCCCGGTGCTACTCTCTGACGTGCGAACTCCGCGGCGAGCACGCTCGTAGCGTCTCATGCCGTGAGAACCTGATGCTATTTAGGAATGACGTTCTGGAGAGTATCCGGGCCGGCGCGATCACAGTCGCGTTCAGACGATGGCGGAAGCCCTCCGTTCGCGCCGGGAGCACACTGCTTACTTCGGTCGGACAACTCACGATCAAGTCCGTAACGAAGATCGCATTGACCCAGATCTCCAAAGAGGACGCTCACCTCGCTGGGTACCAATCACGGGAGGCGTTGCTCGAAGAGCTGCAGCGACGGCCTGAGGGCGAGGTCTATCGGATTGAACTCGGCCCGCTGCGTCCAGACCCCCGCATCGCGCTACGCAAGTTGCCGGCTACAGAGCTCGAGTCCCACGCTTTGCGCGATCGGCTGCATCGCCTGGATGTCCGAGCAAGCGATGGTGCGTGGACTCTCTCCGTGCTGCGAGTCCTGAGCTCTCATTCGGGTGTTCGCGCCGGTGACTTGTGCCATCTCGTCGGACAGGAGAAGGAGCAGTTCAAACTGAACGTACGGAAGTTGAAGAATCTTGGGCTCGTCGAAAGCCTCCAAACAGGCTACCGATTATCGCCCCGCGGAGAAGCTCTGCTCAAAGCGCTGCTTTTCGAAAGCTGACGATGCCAGATGACGACCCTGCGTTTCACGAGGCGGTCGCTTCCACGTACGCCATCGGGATCGTGAGCGAGAGGCCGCCGTTCTTGCGGGCGAGGAGATCGAGTCGATCCTGAAGCTGCGAGAAGGTCGCAACCTCCGATCCGGCGACGACGCTCTTCCATCCTGCGAGGAATCCCAGACGAATGAAGTAGTGATGCAGCAACGACGTGCCGCTGGCGAAACGCATGCTCGCGGTGCGCTCGATGACGCGAGTGACCATGAATCCACCGCGCTCGAGAAGTGCGCAGGTGCCGTCTACAGTTGCGCGGCCCGCGATGTGGTCGTCGAGGCGCCGGAGCGCCGCCTCTTCTTCGGCATCGGCCAGAACATCACGCAACACGTCGTAGAACTCGCTCATGTGGCCTTGCAGGTTCGTGGTCAGCGCGAGAGTGGCTTCGTCACGGGCCACACGCCGGCATTCGCGTACCACCGCAGGAGCATCAGGAAAGTTGTTCAGCCCAAGATTCGACACGATGAGGTCGAACGTCTGATCGGCGAAAGGCATCGCGGCGCCCGAGGCTTCGTGGAGCGTCACGTTAGGGGTCGCCCGGGCCGTGAGCTTCTCGCGCGCTCGCACCAGCGCCGCGCTCCAGGGGTCGACGCCATGCACATGTGCCGAGGGGCCGAGACGGTCCGCAAGCTCAATGAGTGGGAACCCGGTGCCGCATCCCACGTCGAGGGCAACATGCATATCCGCAAGCGGTACGTGCTCGAGCAGGAACAGGCCGAACATCGCGGACCAGAGCGGAAGCTCGTCGTACACGCCTACGACGGCAGCGGAGGAGAGATCGACTTCGCCGTGCAGGTAGTCCAGGCGATGCATGCCGCATCGTAAACGATGGTCGGGGGCGCGCCCCTCAGTCCGGTTGCGGGAGGTGACGCGTCTGGATTGATAGAATCCTGTGCCTGTGACTATGGAGGGGTCGATGTCTGCCGGAGCGATGCAGTGGTATCGATCAAAAGTCGACTGGTGGCTCGCCCTGATCCTGTGTGTGCCGCCCGTAGCGTCGATTGCGGTCGTAGCGTCCGGGTTGCCGTGGGGAGTGGCGTCGGGCTTGTTCGTCCTAGGCCTTTACGCAGGACTGATCTTTCCCATGCGGTACGGAGTGGATGACACCGAACTGCTCGTAAGATTCGGCCTCTGCCGCAGACGGATTCCTCTGGCCAGCATCTCCGAGGTGCGGCCGACTCGCAATCCGCTGAGTTCTCCCGCGCTTTCACTCGATCGACTGCACGTGCAGTTTGGAGACGGCATCTTCAGCGAAGTGATGATCTCCCCGGCGGATCGCAACGGTTTTCTGGACGCCATCGCTCGCAAGGCCGGGCTGAAACGTGAGGGAGACCGCCTGGTCCGGCTGTAATCTCGAGACGCCCTTACTTTTCCAACATCTCCACCGCGCCATCGACTTCGAGAACGAAGCGTCCACGACCCGTGGAGACGATGCGGAGGTCGGGGCACTTCTCGCTGAGACGGCGGCGGAGCAGGATCAGACGGCTCTCGAGGTTGTCCTTGACCGGCGGCAGGCCGAGGTGCGGGTCGAGGCGAAGTTCGCGATTCGTGAACTCGCGCCGCCCCTCCTGCCGCCAGGCTCGCATCAGCTTCCAGAGGATCCGGCCCGGGACGTTGCGAATCAGGTAGTCGCCGTCGATGAAGACGCAGTCATCATTCACGTAGTAGGTGAGCGTACGCCGGCGGCCCTGGACGGCTGGCTCGTTCTTCACGGCAATCGCCGGGGCGTCTACTTCGATCTCTTCGTCGGACATTCGATCGATGCCGAGCGCAATCTGATTGCCGATGACTTCGAGGTACGACTCGTGCCACTCCCCGAAGCCCGCCGGCTCGCGATCCTCGACGACGAGTACGCCGACGAGGCGATCGCAGAGCTGAAGCGGGATCACCAGGACGCTCTGCGCGTCGGAAAGGCCGGGAAGCGGAATCTCCGGATCAACGGTTCCGCTTTCGCGGCGGACAGCGCGCCCGTACCTGAGACTCGCATCGAGTCCAGTCAGCCGAACGACACGCCGCTCGTTCGCCGCCACGCCAATCACTCCCCGCCCCGGTTCGACCTCGGCACCGACGCCGCTCGTCCCGTAACCACGGCTGGCAATCGTCACGAGCCGTCCGATCGAGTCGTCATGCAGCAGCACCATCGAATGAGTGAACCCGAAGTAGCTCTCGAGCGCCTCGAGGACGATGTCGAGGAGGGAGTCGAGATCGGAAGCGCGGTTGATCTGCTCAGAGACGTACTGCAGCCCGCGAATCTCATTGCGGATGCCGTCGATCGAGATTCCAGCATCGGGCTCTGCCGCGATCCCCGTCAGAAAGCCCTCCACCTTCTCCACATGCAGAACTTCGAAGACGTCGGCGCCGATGAGCCTGAAGACACCTGACATTCCGGTGTGCGAGGCGATCGCTTCGATGCGCGCCGACATCGTGTCGAACAGCGCGCCGCTCTTCTCCGAGCGGAGAAACTTCAGATGGAGCCGGTACGACTGGAAGGTCACCGGGTCGTGCATCTCGGCGCAGGCGCGCGGATTCTCGTCGAGGTTCCGACTCGTCTTGTTGAAGAACTGCCGCGAGAGCGCTACGTGCCGGTCGTCGATCAGATGGATCTGGCTGGCATAGGTGACGTTCGGCATGCCGCGGACGTCGCAGGTGCCGATGATGCTCGGGATCACACCCTGAAAACAGCGCCAGATCGAAGCGAGAGGGATCATCGCAGCGCGGACCCCGCCCGCGGCCCGGGTGTCTGGTCGTAGGCTTCTTCGATCTTCAGCTCGAGCGCGAAGGCCGGCCAGTGCGCAACGCCTCGAAAGATCCGTCGCGGCAGTCCGACGTCGTCAAGGACGTCTGCGAACTCGTTGAGCCTCTGCCGGACGAACGATGCCTCGTCGTCCGACGCCATCCGGATCGCCTCGACCGTTCCTTTCAGCTGCAGGCCGACGTGCTCGACGATCCGCGTGATCATTACTGAAAGCTTCTTCGTGCTCGCGGCATTGGCGATGACGTCGCGGCTCGTGGCTAAGGGGACGTAGACGATGGCGCGCTGCAGCGCGGCGTCAGTGCTCACCGCAATACCGCGGCAGCAGGCCGGCACGGCATCGGGGCCGGCACTTCCAACCAGCACCGACGTACCGCCGCCAGTCGCACAGCGGAGAAGCCGTTCGTCGATCACGTTAAGTCGTGATTGTACGGCGGTTCTTACGAAGTGTTTAGGGTTTCAGCAGAAACTCTGCTCCGGCAAAAGGAAACTCTTCCGAAGCGCATAGGGAACTCTTAGGAAGCATCCGCGCGGCGCAACCGTACATTGCAATCAGTTGACAGCAAGGAGATCGCAATGAGCACCCGACAGAGAACTTTCACCGCCGTAGTCATTGTCTTCGCCGTCGTATTTGCGCTTGCGCTCGTGGTGGCGCCTTTCGCTTCGGCAAGGAAGAACAGCCCGTCGCCGGAGGCGCTGCAGAAGCAGCGCGTGGAGCGAGGCGAGTACATCGTCATGACCTCGGGCTGCCATGACTGCCACACACCGTGGAAGATGGGCGCCGAGGGACCCGAGCCCGACATGTCGCTTGCACTCTCCGGCCATCCCGAGGCGCTCGTCATGCCGCCGGCACCGGATCTCGGCGGCGGAGAGTGGGTCTGGGCCGGTAGCGGAACGAATACCGCCTTTGCCGGTCCGTGGGGCGTGAGCTTCACCGCCAACCTGACTCCCGAGCCGTTGACCGGAATCGGGATCTGGACCGAGGACATCTTCATCAACACGATCCGCAGCGGCCGGCACTGGGGCGTGTCGCGTCCGATCCTGCCGCCGATGCCGTGGCAGGTCTACCGGAACATGACCGACGAGGACCTGAAATCGCTCTTCGCGTATCTCCAGACGCTGAAGCCGATTCAGAACCAGGTACCCGAGCCGCTTCCTCCCGCCGGGCAACCACCGGTGTGAGCTACGATCGATGATGGCGAGTCAGGTGCGTGGACCGGGAAAGGACGCTGTGCATCCGCCTGGCAAGTGCGTTACGGAGTACGCAGCTTGCCAGGCCCCTCGCATGCCCACCCACCCGCTCGGTGTGACGTCCCGGCCTGTCATCCGCCTGTCATCCCGAGCCAGGGACGGCGAGGCCCCGCGACTGGGAAAAAGAAACTGAGATTCGACTCCCAGTGAGCCGCGTAGCGGCTTCGGATGGTAGCCGGGGGTCTGAGCGCGGAAGCGCTCAGACCCCCGGTCACCGTTGCAAGACAGTGTGCCGCATCGCGGCACCGGACCACCACCATGCCGGGTGTCTGTCCGGTGCCGCTACGCGGCACACTTTTTTTCGGGATCCTTCCGGGGGTGCTCCGCTTCCGCTTCGCACCCCCGGCTACCATCCGGCTGCCGCTACGCGGCGCTGAAACCCGCATAAACACTGGAAGTTTCCTAGTTAGAAGCCGCCGGAGCCCCGGGGCGGGTGTGTGGGTGTGAGGCGCGGAGGACGGAGAGGGATCCTTGCCGACGACCCACGATCGAGCGATTTGCATGCCTTATCGCACGAAGCACTTTGATCAAGTGTCCGCGCATTACACTAACGCCGTGGAGCTGAAAAAGCAGGCAAAAGAAGTGAACCGGCGGCTGGCGAAGCGTTATCCCGATGCGGCCTGCTCACTTGATTTCACGAATGCGTTCGAGCTGCTGATTGCGACGATCCTGTCGGCGCAGTCGACCGACGCCCGCGTGAACATCGTGACGAAGTCGCTGTTTCGCAAGTACCCGACGCCGGCGGCGTTCGCGAATGCCTCGCAGGTCGAAATGGAAAAGGATGTGCGGCAGACCGGCTTTTTCCGCAACAAGGCAAAGTCGGTGATCGGCTGTTCGAAGGCGCTGGTCGAACGTCACGGCGGTGAGGTACCGCGAACCATGGAGGAGCTTACGGCTCTGCCGGGAGTCGGTCGCAAGACGGCAAACGTCGTCCTCGGCAACGCCTTTGGAACGCCAGCCGGAATCGTCGTCGACACGCATGTCACGCGGGTATCAGCGAGACTCGGCCTGACGAGCAGCAATGACGCGGAGAAGATCGAGCAGGACCTCACGCCTCTGCTCCCGCGCTCGGAGTGGACTCCGTTCGGCCATCGCGTGATCTTTCACGGCCGTCAGACCTGCATCGCCCGGAAGCCGCTGTGTGACGAGTGTGTGCTGAACGACATCTGTCCCAGCGCAGATCTGACTACGGCGGATCGACCGTCCCCAGCGGCGTCCAGGGGCCGCAGCGCGCGATCCGCCCCGCCGTCTTCAGAGAGCCCCGCGCGAAGCCGTACTTCTCGAGCACCGCGCGCCCGTAAGCCGAACAGGTAGGCTCGAAGCGGCAGGTGACGACTCCCTCGAGCCGCGGACTTACACGCGCCCGGTATCCGTCGATCAGCGAGATCGCCGTACGAGCCGCGAAGCCGCGACCGGCTGGAACCGAAAGGTCGTGAATGATCACGACGGCGGTGACGAGGGCGACGGCGATCAGGAAGTGGCGGAGCTTCATTGCTGAAAGTAGTGTATCGCCCACGTTGTCGCGCGAAGCGCTTTGGAGTGCGCCGGCCGCAGACGACGCTTTTCAGAACGCATAACCATCCAGAGAACGGCGTCGGGCGCGAACCGGGTCAGATGCACGATCCTCGGGTGGATGCTCGCTTTGTGAAAGCGGCGTCTGAGGCCGCCGCACTCCAAAGCGCTTCGCGCGACGACTCTGGGAGACCGGACGGATTTTCGCGTGCATCAACCCCAACGTCACCCCGAGCGGGTGGGCGG
>DASVLC010000370.1:0-4782 GCA_036385045.1 Thermoanaerobaculia bacterium
CGGGTGTTTGTCCGGTGCCGCTACGCGGCACACTTGTTTTCGGGTCTTTCCGGGGGTGCTCCGCTTCCGCTTCGCACCCCCGGCGGACGGGGAAGCGGGAAGGATCCAGGGGAGTTCCGACGCTCGCAGAACTGGATCGGCGGAACGCGTCCCGTGATCCGGGAGATGCACGAGCGACTGCTTGGAGCGGGCGCAGCAGAAACGTTGCCACGCGCGAATCATCCTGAAGGAGGCTGCGCCAACCGACGCTGCCGGCCGTGCCGGCCGTCCGGCTGCCGCTACGCGGCGCTGAAGCCCGCCTACCTCCGTCCCGGTGCCAGCTCCGTCGCGCGTTTCTTCGCGGCGTCGGCTTGATCGGTGAGCCTCTTCTTTGCGGCGGGATCGGACTCGAGTTTTGCCAGCTCGCGGAGGAGGAGGCTGCGGTAGAGGAGAGCTTCCATGTAGCCGTCGCGCAGCGATTCGGCGCGAGCGAGCGCAGCGACGCCACGCTCGAGCAGCTCTTGTTTCTGTTTCGCCGAAAGGCCCGTTGTCTTCGTCGCCGTCTCGTACGCCGCGACGCCGAGCGTGTAGAAGCCCTCGGGGTTCTTCGCGTCGAGCCTGCTCGCTGTTTCATAGTCGCCCAGCGCGTCGCTGAGGCGGCCGGCGGCCGCGCGGATCGTCGCGCGCCGGCTGTAAAGCCCGGCATCCTTCGGACGCTTCCTGATCATCTCGCCGACATACGTGTCTGCTTCCGCCGCCGGGAGAACCACGGTCAGATCCATGGCGGCCTCGGAATGCTGGGGATGGATCTGCAGGAACTGCCGCAGCGCCGCGACGTGCGCAGCGCGGACCTTCTCCTCACGCAGTTCCGCTGCGCGTGCGTCGTCTTCCACAACCGGCGGAGGAGCGGACGGGCGCGCACCGCCGGGAGGAGGAGGTGGTGGCGGTGGCGGCGGGGGAGGAGGCGGGAGGTCGAGCGCGAACCTGCCGGCGTAACGGCGGATCGATTCGAGATCCGCCGCGGCGCGATCGGCCTTCACCGCCTCCATGTACGCCGCGAGCGCGCCGGCGCGATCGTCCGCCTCCCACTGCGCATCGGCAGCGGTGAGATGCGACCGCGCCTTCGGATTGAACTTCGCGCGCAGCCCGACACCCGGCTGCGTCTCCTCGGTCCACATCCGAACGGCCTGGCCGTTCTCGAACACCGCATCCTCGTCGGTCGTCGCGAGCGGCCCGGGCCGGCTCCACGACGCCTCGTCGAACATCGTGTCGGCCCCGGCGCTGATCAGTTTGTAGCTCTTCCCATCCTGCGACACGACATACCGCAGCTCGGTGCCCCAGAGATCGTGCGTCCGCACCTCGCCGTCGAACTCGGATGAAAGCGCCCGTTCGAGCTCCGCCATCGACTTCGCGGCGGGATAGCGCCCATGCTTCGTCCGGTAGAAATCGAGCTGCATCCCGAGGATTTCGAGCATCCCCAGCACCGACCAGGCCTTGTGATAGCTGAGGGCGTGGTCGGGCGACATCCCCTCCATCTTCGCGAGCTGCGCGTCGACCAGCGCCTGCACCGGATCGACGGCCTGCAGCCGCGCCGATCCACTCGCCTCCCCCGCATGGAACGAACTCCCGACAAGAGCCACAACCGCCAGAGCACAGACCGCGATGCGCATCGAACCGCTCCTCGGTTTGAAAGTGTGTGTTGAAGAGTCTTATGGTCTCACAGCCTCTGAGTCGCAGAGCGGCAACTCCGAGGAACCGAGGAACTCCGAGGAACCCCAAGGAACTCCGAGGAACCGAAAAACTCCGAAGGAACTCCGCAAAGTCGCCCGACCCGATTCAACCGACAACCAGCGCCGTCAGGCGCGATTGACCTTAGCCCAGGACGGCAGTCCTGGGTGGTCGGGTCACACGACAGCGAGTCCCGTAGGGACGATTGATTCGCGAAGGCCGTCAACCGTCCCCTCGACGCATCAGCAGCATCCCTTCGTTCGAGACGATCCGGAACCCGCGCCGCTTCCACATCGCGCCCACCTCCTCCCGGGTTGCGACCTTTACGCCGGCAACCTTTGAATTGGAGATGTCGAGGACGACGGTCGCGCGCCGGGACAGGTGCCGGTCGATCGCCGCGACCCACGATTCCATCGCGGCGAAATAGCGCGAGACGACCCGTCCCATCCGCCGGTCTTTTGCCCCCACCGCGTCAACGGCGGCACCGGTGAAGTCCGCAGGAGGAAGAGCCCTGCGATCGATGCTCACGCCCAGAAACCACACCGCGGCGGGGACCGCATAGGCAGCGAAGTTTAGAGACGGCGGCTCTGTCACGACGAGCTCGATGCCAAGAGGCCGGAGCAATTCGAGATCTGCAACGTCTTTCGCCGCGAACTGTGGCTTGTCGAGCAGGGGACGTTCGTGTCTGAGGAATGCGGCCGCGTTCCGGATCTCTTCGCGAACCGCTGCCCGAAGCGGAGCGATACTCAGCTCCCCTGTTGTCCGTGGCAGCGCTTCGATCACCGCCACCGTCAGCAGGCCGGCGACGAAAGGGGAGTCAACCTCCTCGATGGCGGCACGCAGACGCATGAGGTATCTGAGAGCCTCCTTGACCTCAGATCGATGCGATCGATGGATCGAACGGAGAAGCTTCTGCGGAACAGTTCCCGTCTCGGCACCGCGCGGCTCCGCGTTAAACCGCCGAAGCTGCTCGGCGACGAGCTCGCGGCCCACTGGCGCAAGGGCGAGCGCTGCGAGTCGCGCCTCGGCCACGACGGCGAACACCGGGCTCGATTCGCAGTACCACGAGCGCAGCCCCTCCTGCCCGGCAAGCGCGGCCAGGTCGGCGCGTCCGGCGAACGGATCGAGAAACGTCTTCGCACCCGATTGACGAATCACCTCGAGCGCCTTTTCCAGCGTCTTCGCCGGCCACCCGGCGTACGGAGCCTCGGCTGCAACGGGACGCAGCTGCTTCGTCAGCTCCGCTTTCAGGTACTGCCGCGCGGTCTCTCCTCGTGCCTTCGCGGCCCGCGTGAGTTCCTCGAAACTCTGGAGGTTCAGCGCCTCGCGCACTCCTGCACTGCCGAGGTCGGAGAGCAAGTTCGCAAGCGGCGCCTGATCGTCCCGCAGCTTCAGCGACAGCGGCGGATGACCCGGGAAGGAAATGCTGGTGTAGATCGCCATGCGAATCGCATGGTAGCTTAAAAAAGACTTGACTGAAAACTGAAAGGTAGCTAAACTTACCCAGCTTAGAAAAGCCGACGCAACTGGTCGACCCGTTCTTCCACAAGACATGAAGCAAGCATCTCGAGTGTGACGCCGAAGGGCGTCACCGGCAACCGATCCGACCGCGGACACGGTGCTTCTGGTGGCAACACCGATGCGCGGGAGTCATCCCGAAACATCGCGGCGATCCACCTGCCCGGGATGCTCCGCTCTCACGAAGAGAGAGAAAGGAGCCCCATGAATCTCACAGCACTCCGTACTTCTCGCGTATAGCTCTGCTGCGACGACTGCGTCATCGACGCACTGACACGCGCTTAGGTCGACTACACCGAACCGTAGGTCACATAGGAGGAATCGTATGAATCCGATCCAGCTCTCCTTCCCGTTCGCTCACCTCTTCGAAGTTCCCGAGACCGTTGAAGTCGAAGCAGAGAACCCCGCAACCGAGGAGGAGTCCGACTGAAAAAGTAGACGTGATCTCGAGAGCGCAGTGACCCCACTGCCGCCAACCGGCCCGATGGAGAGGCACGGTGGCAAGTCCGGCGGAGAGCGCCGGGCAGAGATGCGGCCCCACGGCTGAAACCAATCTCCACGCGTCAAGCGTGGAACTCGACAGAGAGGAGAACACGCATGGCGAAGTCCGATCCATCCATCGCGCGCCGGAATCTCACCCGCGCCCGCACCTTCATCGAGGCAGGCCGCCTCGACGCCGCCGAAAAGGCACTCACAAGAGCGCTCGAGTTCACGGAGAGCGAGCGCCTGTACGCCGACATTCATACACTCCACGCCCAGATCGCCACGACGCGAGGCAACGCGCAGGAGGCACTCGAATCGTGGTACCAGGTAGCCGCCGCACTCCGCGCGATTCTCGACTGCAGCGATCCCGACTGCCGCTGCGGTGACGATACCGCCGAGGTCCTTTCCGAGTTCGTCGTCTGCCGTCTCGCGATCGCTTCCATTCACGCCGCGCGGATCGAGTGCTTCCGCGCCGCCACCATCGTCGACGAAGCGATCGGGCGTCTCTGGCCGCACGAAGACGACGAACGGTTCCGCCGGCTGCTCGAAGAGTGTCTGATCATCCGCACGAGCGAACTGCTTCACTGCCACCGTCTCCACGAAGCCCTCGGCCTGGCGAACGAGCTGCGCGTCCGCGCCCTCGAGATGCCGCTCGCACTTCGTGCCCGCGCGTTCGAAGTGATCGGTCGCGCTGAGAAAGACCACCAGGAGTGCGCCGACGCGGCCGATGCGTTCGAGGCCGCCGCCGAGGCGTACGCCGCTCTGGTGAAAGAAGAGTCGGACGTCCGCGAGAGGCTGCTCATCGTCGCGCTCGAGCATGGCGTCGAGCGGGCGCACACCGGCGATCACGCGCGCGCCGCGGAAGTTCTCGATGATGCGCTGCGCGCAGCCTCCGGATTCGAGGGAGAGGATCCGAACTGGAGCGAGTATCTCCTGCAGGCGCAGATCGCGTTCGGCGACGCGCTCGAGCAGCTCGAGCGCTGCGAGGAGGCAGCTGAGGCGTATCGCGGTGCTGTTGCGAACCTGAAGGCGCGCAGCGAGGCTGAGCCGTCAAGGCTGGCCCGCATCCTCGGC
>DASVLC010000371.1:0-5535 GCA_036385045.1 Thermoanaerobaculia bacterium
GCGGACAGTGCTCGCTCCCGTCTGCCAGAGCACACGCAGAATTGCGAGCTCGGCATCGGTCGGTCGTGGCAACGATTTCCTGCGCATAGGCTTCTCCGCGATCTGTATACGGCAGACTATACGAAGGGTTTCGTAATGTCAACGAAGGTGTTCGTAGTTTGGTGCATGGGTCGAGGGTTTCGTCCCTTTGAGTCATGGCAGCGGCACCGGTGTTGCCGATTTGCGCAACCCCTCACCCGGCCTTCGGCCACCCTCTGCCCGCTAGTCGTGGCCGTTTGTTGGAAATCGGCGCGTCACCGCGGTCGCCTCAGCGAATCATCATTCTTCTCGCGCTCGGTGTTGTCGTTAAGAGCGCCGAAAGCGTGATTTGTTGCCCCTCTCCCCGCGGCGCGGGGAGAGGGTGGCCGAAGGCCGGGTGAGGGGTCGCGCCCCGCCGGAAACGCAGGCGCGCGGGACCATCGTTCGGAACTATCGCTTCGAGCTATCGTTCAGAACTGGCGCCGCCCACTCGCACTCGAATCCGCGCCCTCTCGCTCGCTTCGATCCGGCGCAATTCGGCGTTGTAGGAACGCTGGGTGCGCCAGGCGCGAGGGGAGGTCGCGATTGCAGTCCCGGTCAGCGAGAATGGATCGGGCCACTCGTGAAAGGTGGTCGTCATTCGTGAGCCCGACATCGGAGCCATGATGGGCAGGTAGACGAACCGCCAGTCGGAGCCGATTGCGCGGAACTGAACGGCACCGACGTGATAGGTGACAAGTGGTTCTTCTTCGAGCCGCTGCGCCTCATCCGAGGTCAGCCAGAGAAGTCTGTCGCGTGAATAATCCGGCTGACCGTTCCCGGCAGCCGCCTGCTCCTGACCGAATGCAACGGAGGCCGTGAGCAGCAGTGCAATGAGTGTTGCGCTCGCTTTCATGTCGTTTCCTCCAGTCTCTTCATCGCAAGACTCATACACATACGGCAGCTGTCACGGTTGTTTCTTCGCCTCGATGCCGAGCTCGCGAAGAAGCTCATCCGCACGCTCGATCTCTTCGAGAATCCAGAGCATGTAGCGAACGTCTGCCGTGACATTCCGGGCGATGTCGGGGTTGTAACCGAAGTCGTTCGCGACGTTCTCCCAGACGCGGTCGAAATTGACTCCCACGAGCTCTCCACGCCCGTTGACGACCGGGCTTCCGGAGTTCCCTGAGGTCGTATCGGCATCGGCGAGGAAGTTGACAGGGAGATCTTTCAGCGCTGCGTCGGCCCAGCGGGATGGGTGAGCGGCATCGCGGTCCGCGGCGGCTTTCAGGATCGAGTCCGGGACGTCGAAAGGCTCCTCCCCGGTATGTTTCTCGACAACGCCGGCGAGAGTCGTCTGTGGTGTGTACCAGACGCCGTCGCGCGGTTGGTATCCGCGCACGTGAGCGAACGTTACGCGGAGGGTTCCGTTGCCGTCGGGGGCGATCGGCTTGCCGGCGTGGGCGATCACAGCCCGGCGCCACTCGGGCCGGAGACGGAGGACCGTGCCGTTCCAGCGGTGAGTCCGTTCAGCCATCGAATCGAGCTGCCGGGAGAGTCCGGCTGCGAGCTCGATGAGAGGATCCTTCCGCGCACGCAGCTGGTCGGCCGGCTCATCGAACATTTTCAGCCGTTCCGCTTCGTCGAAGAGCCTGGTCGAGGCGAACATGCTATCGATTCGTTCGAGAAGTGCAGCGTCGGAGTCGGCACCGGCGAAGGCTCGTTCGATCGCCTCGATCTTACGACCGTCGGGCAGGGCGCGTGCGCGCCGGACGAAGTCGGCGAGTAGCAGTCGATCGACGGGAGTGAAGAGGTTCTTCTGCTCACGATTGAGCGTCTCGCGCAGCCGCGGGAGGTTGCGATCCATGAACGGCGCCTCGCGCAGGTTGTCAGCCTTCGCTCGCTGTTCCGCGCCTCGGGCGATCGGAATCGCCAGCACGAGCGCTCGCGGGCCGGTCGGAGCGCCGGTGCCAATCCAGCGGAGATGCTCGAGAAGGAAGTCGTGTTCGAACCACTCCTTCTTTTCGTTCGCGAGTTTCGTGAGTCCCTCGTGCGCCGCTACGGCGGCGCGGCGATCCGACCGCCCGGCAGCCCATTCGAGAACCGCCCGATCCGCCGCCGTCTGCTTCTCGAGGATGGAGCCGCGGCGCAGGCCCGCGAGCTGACCCTCACCGTTCTTCTGGCGGTTGAGCAGTGTCTTCAGAAGATTGGCGACGGCGATGGTCCCGGCGGGATTGTCCGCGGTTGCCGATTCCATCGTGCCGATCCAGTCGCGGTAGACGGCGGCTCGGGCGGTGAAAAACATCCGCCGTTCATCCATCTCGATGGCAGTCAGCGATCGGAACGTCACACCCGGATAGCCGAGCGCCATCACGAAGTCTCCCGGCTTGACGCCTGAGGAGGCGAGAGGAAAGTAGAACTCCGGCGCGTAGGGTTTCCCATCGACATAGGCACGCGCGATGGCGAAGTCTCCGGTGTGGCGCGGCCACATCCAGTTGTCGACCTCACCTCCGAACTCGCCGACGGCACGCTGCGGCGCGTAGACGAGACGCACGTCGGCAATCTCGGCCATCTCCTGCAGCACGTACTGCACGCCGCCGTCGTGCGCCGCTACGCGGCAGCGCGTATTCGGCTGCGCCTCACAGCGGGCGACGATCTCGTTCTCCTTGCGTGTGATCGTCAGATATCGCTCCGCGTCGCCCGCTTTCGCCGGCACGGATGCCAGCACTTCTGCGGTGACGTCGACGAATCTCCGTGGAATCGTCACGCGCATCGTCCGGCTCCGGAGCTCCGCGTCCATGCTGCGCGCGAGGAAACCGTTCGTGATGATGTCGTTCTCGGGCGTCGCATGCTCCTGCAACACACCGAAGATGCAGTGATGATTCGTGATGAAGAGTCCGGTCGCAGAGATCCAGCCGGCGGAACACCCTCCCGTGCTGATTGCAGCGGCGAGCAGACCCGTTCCACGGGAGGGATCCCACAGGCGTGAAGGCGGAAGCTCGAGGCCGAGCTCGGCGAGCCACTTCGCATCGAGTTCCAGCACCTGCTGCGGCGTCCACTTACCGTCGACTGCCAAAAGAGGGAAGGTCAGCGAAAGGAGAAGGAAGGTAACGAGAAGATGCTTCATCGCGTGGTAATCGTACTCAATATTCGAAGGCTTAGAGTCAAAGACCGGGTTCGGGCGCGGGCGCGGGCTCGGGCCCGGGAAAGACAGGCGAAGTAGCCGCACTCAATCTGGCGGTGGGCGTTACGGAGTACGCAGCTTGCCAGGCCCCTTGCATGCCCGCCCACCCGCCCGCTCGGGGTGACGTCGGGGAGAGAGTGAAGTTACCCGTGCCCGGGCCGGAGCCCGCGCCCGGTTTTTGACTCACAAAGCGCGCGTGTCAGAGCGCTTTGCTCGTCCCCTGCAGGATCTCGCGTACTTCATCGACGCTGACCTTGTCTGTGAACACCATCAGCCGGTCGTCCGCCTCGAGCAGCGTCGATCCAGTCGGCGCGAAGAAACTATCCTCCCGGTAAACCAGAAGAACCAGCGTCTCGACCGGCAGCGAGAGCTCGACGAGCTGCCGCCCGATGGCAGGGGAGCCTGCTGCGAGATCGATCGCGAGTAAGTCACTCTCGAGCCGGCGGTGAAGAGCAGGGTCGTGCTGCGGGGCGACGGCCGTGACGCGCAGGACCCGCGCTGCCAGCGGAATCGTCGCGCCCTGCATCAGTACCGAAATGATGACGCTGAAGAAGACGATGTTGAACACCGTGATGCTTCCTCGTAGCTGAGCCGTCATCGCGAAGGTAGCCAGAATGATGGGGACCGCTCCTCGCAGCCCGGCCCACGAGATGAAGAGCTTCTCTCTCCAGTCGAATCGCGAGAACGCCAGCGCGATGAAGACCGAAAGCGGCCGGGCGACGAAGGTTGCGACGAGAGCGATCGTCAGACCGAGGCCCGCCACCGAGGCGAGTTCGGAAGGGAAAACGAGCAGACCGAGCGCGAGAAACATCGCGATCTGCATGAGCCAGGCGATCCCGTCGTGGAATCGCATGACGGATCGCCGGTGAATGAAACGCTCGTTGCCGGCGACGATTCCTGCGACGTAGACGGCAAGGAATCCGTTGCCGCGAAGGCCGGTGGCGGCGGCGTATGTTGCCAGGACGATGGCGAGGGTCAGCACCGGGTAAAGCCCGTCGTATTCGAGCCTGATCGCGTTCAGGAGCCAGACGGCGATCTTCCCTGCGAGAATCCCGACGATCGCCCCAACCGTCATCTGCAGTACGAAACTGAGGGCGAAGCCGCTCAGCGGTGCCTCCGGGTTCACGAAGCGCTCGATCAGTGCGATCGTGAGAAAGACCGCCATCGGGTCGTTGCTTCCCGACTCCAGCTCGATCAGCGGACGGACCTGGCCGCCGAGGTTCACCCCTCGGGAACGGAGGACGGAAAAGACGGCTGCCGCGTCGGTCGACGAGACGATCGCACCGAGGAGCACGCCGCCGATCAGGGGAAAGTCGAGCAGGAGGTGCGCCGCCAGGCCGATCACGAAGGCCGAGACGAGAATCGCGATCGTGGCAAGACTGATCCCCGCGCCCAGCACCGGCCGGACATCGCTCCACTTCGTGTCGAGACCTCCCGAGAAGAGGATGAAGGCGAGGGCGATGATCCCGATCGACTGGGTCAGGCCGGCGTCGACGAAGGTGATCCCTCCGACTCCTTCGGAGCCTGCCGCCATGCCGATAGCGAGAAAAAGCAGGAGCGCCGGAACGCCGAACCGGCTCGCCGCCTTGCTCGCGAGGACACTCGCAGCCAGCAGCCCCGCGGCGATCAGCATTCCGGCAGTCAGATCAGGCATAGGACGATCGGTTCAGTGATAATGACTCTACATGGATGAAGCCGTAAGAAACGACCTCGCCCTTCTCCGCGACTTCGGATTCACTCACCTCGATCTCACGTCCAGGGCCGGTACACAAGCGATGCCTGCCGCCCCTTCACAGGCGGTGTCATCGGCCGGTGCTGAGTGGGAAACGCTGCAGACGACGGTTCACGACTGCACGGCGTGCCGGCTGGCGGGGACGCGAACCAACGTCGTCTTCGGGACAGGCAACCCGAACGCCGATCTGATGTTCATCGGAGAGGCTCCCGGCCGCGATGAGGATCTGAAGGGGGAGCCGTTCGTAGGACGCGCCGGCCAACTCCTCACCGACATCATCAAGGCGATGAAGCTCTCCCGCGACGACGTCTATATCGCGAACGTCATCAAATGCCGCCCTCCGGAGAATCGCAATCCCGAGCCCGACGAGCTCGACGCCTGCCGCCCGTTCCTCCGCCAGCAGGTCGCCATGATCCAGCCGAAAGTCATCGTCACCCTCGGCCGCTTCGGCCTGCAGAGTCTCACCGAGCAAGCCTACGCGATCTCCGCGGTACGAGGACAATGGCTCGAGTACGAAGGAATCCGCCTCATGCCGACCTACCACCCGGCCTACCTGCTCCGGAACCCGTCGGCGAAGAAGGATGTCTGGAACGACATGAAGAAAGTGATGGCGGAGCTGGGG
>DASVLC010000372.1:0-12985 GCA_036385045.1 Thermoanaerobaculia bacterium
GAGTCGAATTTCAATGGCCTTGACTCGAGGCAAGGCCAAGCCCCTCGACTCACGAGGAGCCCGAGGAACCAGAGGGTCCGAGGAACTCAACCCCGAGGAACTTCAAGGAACTCAAGACCGAGGAACTCCGAGGAACTCCGAGGAACTCCAAGGAACTCCAAGGTGCCCGAGGAACTCAACCCCGAGGAACCGCTACCACATCATGCCGAGTTGCAGCCTTGCGGCCTCGGACATCATGCTGCGGTCCCAGATTGGATCGAAGACGACTTCGACATCGGCCTCGGCGATGCCGGGCAGGTTCTCTACCTTCATCTTCACGTCACTCGCCAGAACCGGCCCCATGCCGCAGCCGGGCGCCGTCAGCGTCATCTTGATGTGAGCCTTCTTGCGGCCATCCTCGGTTTCCTGCAGTTCGCAGAGGTAGACCAGGCCGAGATCGACGATGTTGACCGGAATCTCGGGGTCGAAGCAGGTTTTGAGCTGCTCCCAGACCATCTCTTCGAGTTTCTCCGGTGTCAGCTCTTCCGGAGCGATCTCCGCTGTCTCGAGCGGCGTCTTGCCGATCGCTTCAACCTCCTGGCCGGAGATGCGAACCATCAGGCCGCGGTCGGTGATGAGCGTGTACGTGCCGCCGAGCGCCTGAGTGATGGTCGCCTGAGCGCCCTTCGGTACGAGCACCTTCTCGCCACTCGGAATCATGACGGCTTCGGCACTACGACTGAACGTGATTTCTTCGCGCATGGTTGTCTGGGTTACCTCTCCGTCGATCTGGACGTTGCAAGAGCCGCGGTTGCGGGTGCCGTGTCATCCCCGAGTCGCGAGGGGATGGTTTTCGTGCTTCCGAGATATGAAACGAGTGCCTGCCTCCAGCTATTCGGTGGTTACTTTTTCCTCTTTGCCATCGAGACCGTTCTTCAGGGTGTGCCACGCGAGAGTGGCGCATTTCACACGGGCCGGAAACTCGCTCACCCCTGAGAACGCGGCGAGGCGGCCGAGATCTGCCGCGCTGAGCCCGCTGGTGTCTCCCATGACGAGGTCGTGGAACGTTACGAAGACCGCCTCCGCTTCCTGCTTCGACTTTCCCTTCAGCGTGGCGCTCATCACCGAGGCCGATGCCTTGGAGATCGCGCAGCCGCTGCCGGTGAAGCTGATGTCGGCGATCGTCTCTCCCTCGAGCTTGAGAAAGAGCGTGTAGTGATCGCCGCACAGCGGGTTATAGCCGTCGATCCGCGACGTTGCATCCGCCATCTCGTGAAAGTTACGAGGGTTCTTGTTGTGATCGAGGATCACCTGCTGGTAGAGCTCGCGAAGATCGGACATGGTCAGACTCTATTACGGAACGATTGGAGGCGGCGAGATCGCCGCCCGTGACCTCAGCGAAACACCTCGACGACCTTCCGCAATCCCTCGACCAGAGCGTCCGCCTCTTCCTGGGTGTTGTAGAGGCCGAATGAAGCCCTTCCGGTCGCAGGAACGTTGAAACGCATCATGAGCGGTTGGGCACAGTGATGGCCGGTGCGGATCGCGATCCCTTCCTGGTCGAGGATCGTGCCGATGTCGTGTGGATGAACTCCGTCGAGCACGAAAGAGATGACCGCTGCCTTGTCCCTGGCCGTGCCGATGAGTCGCAGCCCTTCGATCTCCTGCAGTCGGCGGGAAGCATAGGTGCCGAGGTCGTGCTCGTAGCTACCGATAGCCTCGAGCCCGATGCTTTCCAGGTACTCGAGTGAAGCGGCCAGCCCTATCACTCCCTCGATGTTCGGCGTACCAGCCTCGAACTTGTAAGGGAGGGCGTTGTAGGTGGTTTTCTCGTACGAGACCGACAGGATCATGTCGCCGCCGCCTTGCCAGGGAGGCATCTCTTCGAGGAGAGCCTGTCGTCCGTAAAGCGCGCCGATTCCGGTCGGTCCGTAGACCTTGTGGCCGGAGAAGGCGTAGAAGTCACAGCCGAGTGCCTGCACATCCACTTTCATGTGCGGCACGCCCTGCGCGCCGTCGACGAGAATCAGTGAGCCGTTTGCATGGGCGGCCGTGGCCATCCGGGCGATCGGGTTGATCGAGCCGAGGGCGTTGGAGGCGTGACCTACCGCGACGAGCCTGACGCGCGGGTTGAGCATCCGCTCGTACTCGTCGATCAGCAGTTCGCCCGAGTCGCTGACAGGGATGACGCGGAGCGTCGCCCCCTTCTCCTGGCAGAGCATCTGCCACGGCACGATGTTGGCGTGATGCTCGATCGCGCTGATCAGGATCTCGTCGCCCTCACGAACGTTGGACCGCCCCCACGACTGTGCGACGAGGTTGATCCCCTCCGTGGTTCCGCGCGTGAAAACGATCTCTTTCTCGTTTGACGCGTTCAGGAAGCGTTTGACACTTCCGCGTGCGTTCTCGAATGCGAGTGTCGCTACCTCGCTGAGGTAATGCACGCCGCGGTGAACGTTTGAGTTCTCCTCCGAGTAATAGCGGACGAGACGGTCGATCATCCGTTGCGGCTTCTGAGTCGTGGCGGCGTTATCCAGGTAGACGAGCCGCTTGCCCCGCGCGGAGCGGGCGAGGATCGGAAAATCCCGCCGGATCGCCTCGACGTCGTACGCCTGCGTCATCTGCTCAACGCGTGGATCTGCGTCTTCGAGAAGTCTCATCGAGAACTCCCGCGCCTCTCCGGCAGTCTCTCCGGCATGGCTCTGAACATCTGCCTGCGGACCTGCTCGCGGACCGGCTCGATCTTCATCCTGTCGACGATCTCGCTCGCGAAAGCGTGGATCAGGAGACTGCGCGCTTCCTCTTCACCGATGCCTCGCGAGCGGAGGTAGAAGAGCGGCTCCTGCTCGATCTGGCCGATCGTCGAGCCGTGATTGCACTTCACGTCGTCGTTATGGATCTCGAGGGTCGGCTTCGAGTCGACGATCGCCGTCTCTGAAAGCAGCAGATTCCGGTTCTCCTGCCGGGAGACGGTCTTCTGCGCGCCGGGGCGGACGATGATTCTGCCGTCGAAAATGCCGCGCGCCTTCTCGTCGAGAACGCCTTTGTACAGTTCGTAACTCTCGCAGTGCGGATGGATGTGATCGATCACGGTCTGGTTGTCGAGATGCTGGGAGCCGGTTCCGACGAACAGACCGTCGAGCGAGATCGTTGCCCCTTCCCCGGCGAGGGCGACGTGCGTTTCGCTCCTTGCGAGCGCCGAACCGAGGGCGATGGCCCGCGACGTCACGCTTGCGGCACGCTCCTGCCGGATGTAGACGTTTCCGACATGGAAGGCCGAGGGAGACTCGAACTGCACGCGATAGTGGTCGACGACCGCGCCCTCCGCCGCCGTGATCTCCGTCAGCGCGTTCGTGAAATAGCTTCCGTTCCCGACATAGGTCTCGACGATGGTGACCTGCGCGTGCCGGCCAACGGTGATCACGTTCCGCGGATGCGACCAGATGCCGTCGCCGCTGCCGACGAACAGCAGGTGGATGAAGCCGTCGACGATCGCCTGATCGGCCACTTTGATCGTCGCGCCGTCCTGGCTGTTCGCGAGGTTGAGCGCAACCATGGCGTTCCGATCCCAGTCGGCGATCGTCGTATCGCTGCCTGCGACCTGCACTCCGGCAGGCCATCCCGCAGGATTGCCGCTGAGTCGCCCATTCACGAAGACCAGTTCGATCGCAGCGCGTGAAGCGAGCGTCGAGGGGAGATCCACCGGCGCCGGGGTCTCCTCGGTTCGCCACGCCACCTTCTGCACCGCGGCGAGGTTCGTGTACCGCCACTCCTCGAGCTGCGGTGTCGGCCAGCCGAGCTGCGCGAAGCGCTCAGCCGCCAGTTCCCGGATCGCGTTCTGCACTGAAGTCTCCATGGTCACCGCGCTGCGGCGGCCTCCTCTTCGATCCAGTCGTAGCCTTTCTGCTCGAGCTCTTCGGCCAGCTCCTTCCCACCGGACTTGACGATCCGGCCCTCAGAGAGCACGTGAACGTAGTCAGGGACCAGATAGCGCAGCAGCCGCTGGTAGTGCGTGATCACGAGCACGGCGTGCCGCTCGTTGCGCAGCATGTTCACGCCGGTCGCGACGATGCGAAGCGCGTCGATGTCGAGTCCGGAGTCGGTCTCATCGAGGATTGCCAGCTTCGGATCGAGCACCGCCATCTGGAAGATCTCGTTCCGCTTCTTCTCGCCACCCGAGAACCCTTCGTTCACACCGCGATTCATGAAGGCTTCATCGAGCTCGACGAGCTTCATCTTTTCGCGCACGAGCTGCAGGAACTCGATTGCGTCGAGCTCTTCCTCGCCGCGGTGCTTCCGCATCGCGTTGTACGCCGACTTGAGGAAGTAGATGTTGTTCACACCCGGGATCTCGACCGGGTACTGCATCGCGAGAAATACCCCCTCGCGGGCGCGCTCCTCGGGCGGAAGCTCGAGCAGGTCCTTTCCTTCGAAGCGAACCTCTCCCGATGTGACTTCGTAGCGCGGGCGTCCTGCGAGGACGTTGGCAAGCGTTGACTTCCCCGAGCCGTTGGGTCCCATGATCGCGTGCACCTCGCCCGGGTTCACGCGCAGAGTCAGCCCCTTGAGGATTTCCTTCCCTTCGATTCCTGCAAACAGATTCTTGATTTCGAGCATACGTTTCAAACCTTGCATGACGTGTCGGATCGTGCCTTCACGTTCTTTCTTTCTGAGTCGTCAACCAACCGAGCCTTCGAGCGACACACCGAGCAGCTTCTGCGCTTCGACCGCGAACTCCATCGGCAGTTCGCGGAACACCTCGCGGCAGAAACCGTTGACGATCATCGATACCGCGTCTTCGGCCGAGATGCCGCGCTGCTGGCAATAGAAGAGCTGATCCTCACCGATCTTCGAGGTCGAAGCCTCGTGCTCCATCGTTGCCGAGGAGTTACGGACCTCGATGTAGGGGAAGGTGTGCGCGCCGCACTTGTCGCCGAGGAGCAGCGAGTCGCACTGCGAGTAGTTGCGCGCGTTTTCGGCGTTCTTCATGATCTTCACTTCGCCACGATAGGTCTGCTGGCCGTGGCCGGCGGAAATCCCTTTCGAGACGATCGTGGAACGGGTGTTCTTCCCGATGTGGATCATCTTCGTGCCGGTGTCGGCCTGCTGACGGTTGTTGGTCAGTGCCACCGAGTAGAACTCGCCGATCGAGTCGTCACCCTGCAGAATGCAGCTCGGGTATTTCCAGGTGATGGCCGATCCGGTCTCCACCTGTGTCCAGGAGATTTTCGACCCCTTGAATGCCTTACCCCGCTTGGTGACGAAGTTGAAGATGCCGCCCTTGCCTTCTTTGTCACCGGGGTACCAGTTCTGAACGGTCGAATACTTGATCGACGCTCCGTCGAGGGCGACGAGCTCGACGACCGCGGCGTGAAGCTGGTTCTCGTCGCGCATCGGCGCCGTACACCCTTCGAGGTAGCTGACCGTCGCTCCCTCTTCCGCCACGATCAGCGTCCGCTCGAACTGTCCCGTTCCGGCGCTGTTGATGCGGAAGTAGGTCGACAGCTCCATCGGACAGCGCACCCCTTTCGGGATGAAGCAGAACGAGCCGTCGGTGAAGACCGCGCTGTTCAGCGTCGCGAAGAAGTTGTCGGTATACGGAACGACCGATCCAAGGTATTTCCGGACCAGATCCGGATGTTCCTTCACCGCTTCGGAGAACGAACAGAAGATGATGCCGAGCTTTGCCAGCTCGCCGCGGAACGTCGTCGCAACAGAAACACTGTCAAAGACGGCGTCGACCGCGACGCCGCTCAGCCGCTTCTGCTCATCGAGCGAGATCCCCAGCTTGTCGAATGTCGCACGCAGCTCGGGATCGACCTCGTCGAGCGAGTTGAGCTGCTTCTTCTGTTTGGGCGCCGAGTAGTAGCTGATCGCCTGATAGTCGATCGGCTCATAGCGGATGTTCGCCCACTCCGGCTCCTTCATCGTCAGCCAGTGCCGGAAGGAACGGAGACGGAACTCGAGAAGCCACTCCGGCTCCTCCTTCTTCGCGGAAATCAGACGGATGGTCCCCTCACTCAGTCCGGGAGGCGCCACGTCGGACTCGATGTCCGTTACGAATCCGTACTTGTATTCCTGTTCGGCTATCTGTTCGATCGTTTCATTGCTCATGACTTCTTCCTGTCAGCGCCCATCCGCCGCGAGCTGCTGTTTGTCGATGACGGCAACCGGCACGGCACCGCGTACGAGGTCGGCCAGACTCACTTGTTCGAATGCGCCCTTGATCGACCGATTGATCCCGAACATGAAGCGTCGCGAAGGGCAGGCGACGCGGATTGCGCAGGTCGCGTGACCTTCATCGTCGTAGGTCTCACATTCGGTCAGGTCCCACGGCCCCTCGAGGGCGACGATCAGATCGCCGAGCGTTACCTGTTCGGGATTCCCGTCGAACGAATACCCGCCACCCGCGCCGCGGTGCGAGCTGATCAGCCCGCTCTGATTCAGGTTCTTCAGAACCTTCGTCACCGCCGGAACCGGCAGGTGATAGAACTCAGCGATCTCACGCGCAGCAACTATCTGCCGGCTGCTGCGAGCCAGATAGACGGCCGCAAGAAGGCCGTAGTCGGTGAGTCGGGAGATCTTGAGCATATGCGTGGTACCCGCTGAGGGAGCGAAACCGTACCATGTCGGTACGGTATGCACAACCGCCCAGAAGGGTGGGATGTTCCATGTCTGGTCAACGCCGAATCATGGTCGCGAGCATCGTTGCAACGAGACGATCCCCGGCGAAGACATCGGCCCCCGTGACGGTCAGGGTCCGCCCTGCCCGGATGACTCGTGCGCGAGCGAGAAAATGCGGCCCGGTCGCCGGCGCGAGGAGGTTCAGCTTGAACTCCACGCTGAGTACGTTGGAGTCTTCCGGCATCAAAGTGAAGGCTGCGTAGCCACAGGCGCTGTCGGCAATTGCTGCAATGACGCCGGCATGGAGGGAGCCGGTCTGCTGGACGAGGTCGTCGCGGAACGGCAGCTCGATCTCGACTTCACCAGGTCTAGCGCCTGCCAGCCGAGCGCCGATCATCTGCATGAATGCCTGCGCGGCGAAGCTCTCACGCAGAGCCAGTCCCACGTTCTCGTCGAGCTCGTCCATGACGAGATTGTACGTGGCAAGCAGATTGCCACCACGATCCTTCAAGAACCATGAGATCAACCCTCATTTTGACTTCACTTGCTGCGACGCTGCTGCTCGCCGCCTGCGGCGGCGGTTCCGCCCGAGGTACGCAGTCGGATTACGAGACCGTCGAGGAAGGCTCGGCAAGCGGCGTTACCACCAATCTGCAGGGGCCCGGAGAGACGCTTCCTCCTCTGACCGGAACGGACGCCGATACGACGACAGATTTCACGATCAATCCGGACGGAACCGCGAGCGTTCCCTCGACGGCGGGCTCGCTCGCCGACACCCTGCCACCTATGCAGAGTGCACCGGTGACGCAGTCGCCGAGCGCCGCACCCGTGCAGCCGCCCGCGCGCCCCGCTACGACTGCGCCAGTGACCCAGGTGGAGCGAGATTCGCCCCCAGCTCCAGCACGGACCGCACCGCCTCCAACGGATTCCCGTCCCGCACGGCCGCCTGAAGCAGCGCCTCCAACCCAGTCACGCCCTCCGGCAGGAACGCCGCCGCCAACCCAAACGACGCCTCCTGAGCCGCCGCCGCGCGAAGAACCTCCTGCTCCCGAGGAAACTCCACCGCCGCCACCGCCACCGTCACCGTCGGAACCGGAGCCAGAGCCGGACCCACCGCCATCCGGTGGGTGAAGACTCCAACGTCCAGTCCAGCCGCCTCACTTCAAGACAGCTCCCCCAGTCGAGCGCCAGCACGAAGCCAAGCTTCGCTCGTTTCGTCGCCGGTCGCACGAGCGAAGTAGCGTCGGCGGACGAGGACGTCCGCGGTACGGCCGGCGAGGACGCCCGCGCTACGGAAAACCGCGGCTCCGCGCTCCTCGTGGAGCAGCTGAGCGCCGACCGAAGGTCGTGTAGCGCGGACGTCCCGTCCGCCGTACCGCGGACGTCCTCGTCCGCCGCGGGGCGTCTCGCCCCGCGGACCGGCCACACTCCGATCCGCCTCTTTCCCCCAACTGTTCTAGAATGCGCCGCCTATGTCGCGGGTGACCTTTCAGTCACTGATTCTCAAGCTGCAGAGCTTCTGGGCTCAGCGTGGTTGTGTGATCGAGACGCCGATGGACCTCGAGGTCGGGGCTGGAACGATGCATCCTGCCACGTTCCTTCGCGTGCTCGGTCCGGAGCCGTGGAACGTCGGCTATGTGCAGCCGTCGCGACGTCCGGCCGACGGCCGTTACGGTGACAACCCGTTCCGGCTCGGAAAGCACTATCAGTTTCAAGTGATCCTCAAGCCGTCGCCGCTCGAGGTTCAGAATCTCTATCTCGACTCGCTGCGCGCACTCGGCCTCGATCTGACGCGGCACGACATCCGGTTCGAGGAAGACAACTGGGAGTCGCCGACGCTCGGGGCCTGGGGAGTCGGGTGGCAGGTGCTGCTCGACGGGATGGAGATTACGCAGTTCACCTACTTTCAGCAGGCGGGCGGAATTGATCTGGCGCCGATCTCGGCGGAGATTACCTACGGGCTCGAGAGGCTCACGATGTTTCTCGCGCGCGAACGCTCGGTCTTCGACATCGAGTGGGGTGGCGGGTTCGGCTACGGCGCGATCCGGAAGCAGGACGAGTACGAGTTCTCGAAGTACTACTTCGAGACCGCCGACACCGACCTGCACTGGACTCTGTTCGATGCGTACGAAGGAGAGGCGCGCCGCTGTCTCGACGCGAAGCTCGTCCTGCCGGCGTACGACTGGACGTTGAAGTGCTCGCACGTATTCAATACTCTCGATGCCCGCGGTGCGGTATCGGTGACCGAGCGCGTTGGCGTCATCAAGCGAGTTCGTGATCTCGCGGTGCGCTGCGCCGCTCAATTTCTCGAATCGCGTCGCGAGCTCGGATTCCCCCTGCTCGCGCGGGAGACGGAAACGTCTTCCGGGTAACCTTCACGAGAGCCTGCAAACGCAAGATGGACTACCTGTTCGAGCTGCTGACCGAAGAGATTCCCGCATGGATGCACGACACCGCTGCGTCCACTCTGCGGGAAAGGCTCGTGAAGCTGGCTGCCGAGACGGGCGTGGATGATCCCGAGAGCGCAGTCATCGTGAGCACCACGTCGCGGCGGGTCGCCTTCGTGATGATGCGATTGCCGGAGAAAGAGGCGGATCGCGAACAGCAGGTCAAGGGACCTCCAAAGTCTGCCGCATACGACGCCTCGGGAAAGCCAACCGCGGCTCTTTCAGGCTTTCTGAAGAAACAGGGATCGACAGCCGACGACCTGCTCGACGCGGGTGACGACTACATACACGTCCGCAAGACAGTCACCGGGCGAACCACCGGTGAAACGCTCGCGACCCGCGTCCCGGAGCTCATCGAGGGAATCCGCTGGCCGAAAATGATGCGGTGGGGAGCCGGTGAGCACTCCTACATCCGTCCGATCCATTCGGTAATCTCGATTCTCGACGGCGCTCACCTCCCGATCACTATTTTCGGCGTCGAGTCCGGCACGTCGACGGTCGGCCATCGAACGCTCGCTCCCGGAAAGATCGAGGTGGAGTCGCACAGCGACTACGTCTCGAAACTCGAGATCGGACGGGTTGTCATCAACACGGAACGCCGCCGTGAAGTGATGATTCACAGGGCACGCGCTCTTGCCAATGAAGTCGACGGAAACCCGTCGACCGATGCGTCGATCTGGTCTCAGTGGCAGTACCTGACGGAATACCCGGGACTGGTCCGCGCCGAATTCAAACGCGACTACCTGGCACTGCCCGAAGAAGTGCTGGTTACCGTGATGCGCGTGCACCAGAAGCAGCTGCCGATCCGAGACCGCAACGATCGCCTCACAAACCACTTCCTCGCGGTGCTCGACAACGACGGCGACCCGGACGGGAACGCCGCCTACGGAAATTCATTCGTCACGAACGCCCGCTTCGCCGACGCGCAGTTCTTCTACGAAACCGATCGGCGCAAGCGGCTCGATGAACGTCTCGACTCCCTCTCCCACCTTCAGTTTCAGGAGAAGCTGGGTAACTACCTGGAGAAGACGAAACGGATCGAGAAGATCGTGGGAGCTATCTGCGAACGCCTCGAGATCGAGTCCGCCGACGTCTCCCTCGCAGCTCATCTCTGCAAGACCGATCTGGTCACCGAGATGGTGAAGGAGTTCACCGAGCTCCAGGGACGGATCGGGGGAATCTACGCACGGGAAGAAGGCCTCGCGGAACCTGTGTGGCAGGCGATTTACGACCACTACCAGCCGGTGAGCCTCGACGACGCGCTTCCGCGCGGCCGCGCCGGCGCGATCGTCTCGCTGGCCGACAGGATCGACACGGTCGCCGGGTTCTTCCTCATCGGTGCCAGGCCGACCGGTTCGAAGGATCCTTTCGGGCTTCGGAGGGCCGCTCAGGGAATCGTGCAGATTCTGCTCAATCGCGACAAGCGCGAGGTCCGCATCGGGGTAGACACACTGCTCGACCTCGCACTCGACGCGTACGGGGAGCGTGGTGCGAATGCGAATGTCCGGGAGGAGATCCTCAACTTCCTGGCCGAGCGCGTACGAACGATTCTCGAAGCTTCGGCCTGGAAGTTCCAGTACGACGAGATCGCAGCCGCCATGGAGAGCGGCTGGGCATCGTCGCTCACCGACCTCGTCGATCGAGTGGAGGCGCTGAAGAGCGTGCGGAACGAACCTGGCTTCCTCTCGATCCTCGACTCCGCCCGTCGGATTGCGAACATCACGGCCGGACAGCCGGAGACGGCGCTGGACCCGGCGCGACTCGAAAATGAGTCCGAGCGCAGGCTCGCCGATATCGCGTCAGCCGCGACCTCACAGATTGACGAGATGATTGCCGAACGGCAGTATCGCAAGGCACTCGAGTCGTTCGCGGGCATGGGTCCCGAACTCGAGACGTTTTTCAACGATGTGATGGTCATGGTGGACGACCCCGCCGTGCGGGAGAACCGGATGGCGCTCCTGCGCAAGGTCGGCGGCGCCGTGATGCGCATCGGCGACGTCACCAGGATCGTCGTAGACCGTCGTGACTACAGGCCGTGAGAGCAGCCGCCGTCGTCCTGTTCCTCCTCATTCTGCTTTCCGGATGCAGCAGCCCCGAGGAGACCGTTTCCCCACCGGCCCGGCTGAAACTTCCGCCAGCGCCGACTGAGGTGCACGTCGATTCCGACATCGACAATCTCCTGAATATTGCCTACGGCGCTTCAGTCGTGCATCGAACCGGAGAGCATCACCTCGAACAATCAGCGGTCCATGCCATCGATGGAATCGGCACGACGGCGTGGTTCTCACCACCGGGTGGCGCAAGTCAGACAATGCTGTTCTCGCTCCCCACCGAAAGCAGGATCGAACGTCTTGGCGTCTCCGTCACCGCGGACGTCGCACGGGTGCCGGCGGAGGTGAAGTTCGAAATTTCGGCTGACGGGGAGTTGTGGCGTGAGGTGCTCGTCATGAAGCCGGAGCCGACCGCCGCAACCCAGCTCGAGGACATCCTTCATTCACGTGCGACCCACCTGCGGGTCAGCACCGGCGGCGATCCCAGGCATTGGGCAGTCCTTCGGTCGATTCACGCGGTCGGACATGAGCTCTCACCCGTGAAGCCGCGAACGATTGCCGGCTGCTGGACCGTCAACGAGATGCCTTCGACATTCATGCAGCAGGGCGCCTCGGTCATCGGTGAGTTTCGCGGAGAAAGAGGAGTCATCGTCGATGGAGGGATCAGTGGACCGGTCGTACGGCTGATGTGGATGCGCGGTCCCTTGTGGGGATACGCGGCGCTGACCCTGGCGCCGGACAGCAGAACGCTCAGCGCATTGACCTTTCATGAAGAGATGGTCGTCGAATACGCAGGGGCCGCATGGTTCGGCGAACGAGTCGAAGAGTGCGAACCTTCAGCGCTCGCTTCGCCCGCGCAGCGGATTCTCGACCACGCCCGCCGCTGGTCGATGTTCGGTCTCGCGTTCGACGATCACGACCGCCTCGTCGGGGAGGCCTCCCGTCCCGCGCTCGATACCGCGGCCGCCTTGATCGCGGCGAAGCCGTCGTCTCGATTCGCGATCGTCGTCCATGAGTACCGTTCCGCCGAATCGGAAGAGAACCGCCGGCATGCCTCCGTGCGCGCCGACGAAATCCGAACCGCCCTCACCAACCTCGGCGTCGATCTCTCCCGCGTGGAATTCGAGGCAGCGGGCAGTGAACGGAACATCGCCCCCGTCACGCTGACGATCCAGCGGCTCCTGTCGAGCAGGGCCGATCTCGAGCTCAGGGAGTGACACCCGTCACCGACGTGCATGGCTCCGGCAGCGGCAGAGGCTATTGGCCGCTGTTTTGGAAGATAATCGATCTGCCATGACGACCACCGAGCAGGACCCCCGCACGAGCTCGCCGGTGAACGCCGGCAGCACCAAGTACGTCTTCTACTTCGGCGACGGACAAGCTGAGGGGAATGCGCAGATGAAAGAGATCCTCGGCGGCAAAGGTGCAGGCCTCGCCGAGATGACCAACATCGGCGTTCCCGTCCCTCCCGGCTTCACGATCTCGACGGAGGTCTGCACCTGGTTCTATGCCCACGGCCAGAGCTACCCACCGGAGTTGAAGGCCGCCGTCGAAGAGAACCTGCGGCGTGTGGAGGCCTCCGTCGACCGGACGTTCGGCGATTCCAATAAACCACTGCTCGTGTCGGTACGGTCGGGCGCTCGCGCCTCCATGCCGGGCATGATGGATACGATTCTGAATCTCGGACTCACGGACGAAACCGTGAAAGGGCTTGCCGAGTCTTCGGGTGATGAGCGATTCGCCCTCGACTCCTACCGCCGTTTCATCCAGATGTATTCGGACGTCGTCCTGGGGATCGATCGCGAGGAGTTCGAACATGAGCTCGTCGCCCTCCGCGAGCGCGCGGGCGTTCGGACGGATGCGGAGATTCCCGCCGATTCGCTG
>DASVLC010000373.1:0-2361 GCA_036385045.1 Thermoanaerobaculia bacterium
GCGACATCCTCATCCGCTCCGACGACTACCCCTCGGCCAGCGGCGAGATCTGAACGCGCCGAGCGGGCGTGTCTTCGGTGCGCAGCGAAGCCGCGCGTAAGCGAGCGCGTAGCGAGTGAGTAGCGCGGACGTCCTCGTCCGGTGCGCCAAGGTAAGCCTCGGAGAGGGGGAAGACGATGACATAGCAGAACAGAGCGAGTCAGAGACGGAAACCTCTCGAAGAGAACCTGGCAGGTTGGAACCCTGCCCAGCAAAGGGTGGTGCCCGGCTGGAAGCGAGTGTTGCGCCGGAAAGGGTGACCTCAAGGCGAAGCGTACACAGCGAGTGAGCAGGCTGCGTGATAGAGCCTCGAAACACGTGCATGGTCTGGAAGCCGACGCCGTCGGACGAGGCGGAAGGCAGTAGTGACGAGCAGAGAACCGATTGCGAGTCACAGGACCGGGGTCGAAGAGCGGGGCATGTTCACACAGGGGTTCTCCGAGGAACTTGGGAGACCTGATGACTTCCACGATGACCAAGCGGAAAGGAGCCACCGCAGGAACAAGCTCCCGGCCCCGGAAGCAGACGCGCGTCTGTCGGCCAAGGGGAGGCTCGAAGCAGGAGCGGACACGAACAGCAAAGAGATGCGACGTGGTACGCGGGCACGACCGAGAAGGACAGTGCAAGCGGACGAGCATCAGGGGTCGGAGCTCTCGTGCGTAGTACCGATGAAGGTGGGGAACTCTCCCCCGGAGGAGCCACTGGAGGGAAGGTGAGAGCCGGGTCATGGAGCCGCGATGGGAAACACAGACAAGACCTCGATCTTGGAGATTGTGTCCACGAAACGGAAACGGATAGCGGAGCTGGCGAGGAAGCTCACGGGCAAGCCGCTGCTGAGTCTTGCCCACCACATCGACATCGACTGGATGCGAGAGGCGTACAGGAGAACTCGGAAAGACGGAGCACCGGGGATCGACGAGATCACGGCCGCGGAATATGAGAAGGACCTCGAAGGGAACCTTCGGAGTCTGATCGATCGATTCAAGAGCGGAACCTACAAGGCGCCGCCGGTGAAGAGAGCCTACATTTCGAAGCCGGATGGAGATCGTCGGCCACTGGGAATGCCGACATTCGAGGACAAAGTGCTGCAGCGAGCTGTGACGATGGTGCTCGGAGCGATTTACGAGGAGGAGTTTCTACTGACCTCGTATGGCTATCGACCCGGAATCGGAGCGCTGCACGCCCTGCGCGACCTGCGCCAAGAGCTGATGAATATGCAGGGTGGATGGGTGCTGGAGGCCGACATCAAGTCGTTCTTTGACAAGCTGCAGCATCAACATCTACGGAGCTTTCTGGACCAGAGGGTGCGTGACGGAGTGATCCGACGCACGATCAACAAATGGCTCAAAGCAGGAGTGATGGAGGAGGGAAGGGTTCACTACCCCGAGGAAGGATCACCGCAGGGAGGAGTGATCTCGCCGCTGCTGGCGAACATTTACCTGCACGAAGTACTGGACGTATGGTTCGAGACGACGGTCAAACCTCTGATGCGAGGCCGGACACGTCTGATCCGCTATGCCGACGACTTCGTGATCTGCTTCGAGCGGCAGGACGATGCTGAACGAGTCGCCGAGGTGTTGCCGAAGCGATTCGCCAAGTACGGCCTGACGTTGCACCCCGACAAGACACGCCTGCTCGACTTTCGTCGGCCAGACAAGCGAGAGGATGAGCCGCCGACATTCGACTTTCTCGGAATGACGCACTACTGGGCGCGGTCGCGCTCGGGCCGGTGGGTTATCAAGCGGAAGACGATCGGCAAGCGGCTGGACCGGAAACTGCGTGAGATCTGGCAGTGGTGTCGGATGAACCGGCACGAGCCAGTCGAGTGGCAGCGACAACGCCTGAGTAGCCGGCTGACGGGGTACTACAACTACCACGGCATTCCGTGCAACTATCGAGCGCTCGAGCGGCTACTACGTGGGGTTCGGTATGCCTGGCGCTACTGGTTGAGCCGTCGATCGCAGCGAGCTTTCATCCCACGGGACGAGTTCCTCCGGCTGTTCGTATTACCGCAGCCTCGAATCGTTCACAGCTGGGTCTGAGGCTCACGCAGCGAACATGGCACGAGGAGCCGGATGCGGCAATCCCGCACGTCCGGATCCGAGGGGGGCCGAGCCCACAACGGGCTCGGTCTACCCGACCCGTACCGCGGACGTCTCGTCCGCAGCGGGGGCGTCTCGCCCCCCGCGCCGCCTCACTCGGAACGAAATCCAGGAACCTGCTGTTACGCCGCCCGGACATGCAGCGCACCGTACGTGTACTCCGAATCGCGCTGCCGGTCGTCTTCATTGCCTTCATCCTGGTCCTGTACCTGAGCTGGGA
>DASVLC010000374.1:0-1687 GCA_036385045.1 Thermoanaerobaculia bacterium
AGCTCCGGCATATTCAACGGACTCTGGCTCTACCGCATCCCGTCGGGGGGTGGAGCGCACACCGACGAGACGGCGATCTTCGGCGTGACGAACGGCATGGCTTACTTCGCGCAGAATGTCGGCATCGGCACCGACACACCAGCGGCGAAACTGCATGTCGTGGGCGGAGGCCGCTTCACCGGTGATGTCGTCGTCGACGGAAACCTGGCGGCGAAGTACCAGGACGTGGCGGAGTGGGTACCGTCGAGCGAGACGCTCACCGCCGGAACGGTCGTGATTGTCGATCCGGGTGCCCGCAATGAAGTCGTCGCCTCGGTGGGAGCCTACCAGACGAGCGTAGCCGGAGTGGTATCAGAGCAGCCGGGCCTCCTGCTCGGAGAGCCGGGCGATACCAAAGCCATGATCGCGACGTTCGGACGGGTGAAGGTACGCGTCGACGCGTCGAAGGGCGCAATCCGTCCAGGCGATCTGCTGGTCACCTCCGACGAGCCTGGAACCGCGATGCGCTCGCAGGAGATCGACCTCGGCGGGATGAAGATCCATCGTCCGGGCACAATCATCGGCAAAGCGCTCGAGCCGCTCGAGACAGGCAAGGGCGAGATCCTCGTCCTGCTCTCTCTCCAGTAGCGTCTTGCCCCAGCGAGAACGGCGCGCTGGAAGCGCGGAGGATGGTAGCCGGTGGTGGAGCGCCAGCGCCGCCACCGGATTTGATACGGCCCATCAACCCACGCCCTGGCAGGGGCGCCGGAAGGTCATCTTGCCGGGCGCCCTCTTCAGCGCCCCTGCCCAGGGGCGCAAACCGTTAGGCCACACGATTCCGGTGGCGTCGCTTCGCTTCCACCACTCTCTACCATCCGTCGCGCCTGCCGGCGCGGTGAGCACGCAAAATGTCCAGACTCCAGATGCCGCGACATGGCACGTGGTCTCACCACGCTGACTGCCGTAGCAGAGGATTCGGGCTACCATCCGAGTCTCGACGCCTCCAGGTGGAACCGAACACCAGTCCGTTTTTTCAGTACTGCGTAGCCGGCAACCGAAAAGCGTGGCGCCAACACCGTGCCCGACCGGTTATCATTCGCTTCATCCATGACCACGTTTCGATTCCCGTGCACGGCCTTCCGGCTGGACCGCCGGAACCATCTGTTTCGCGTTGTCCCGCATTTTCTTCTTCTCGCCCTGCTCCTCGTTCTCAGCAGCCCCCTGCTCGCGCTACCACCGCGAGAGCTGCGGGACGACGTCCCTGAGCGCCTCCGGACCTCCTCCACCACCGGGCATCGCGTAGTCATCGAGGGAGTGCCTCTCGGGCGGGTGGATCTCGATCGAATCGAGGTTGAGCCGATGCAGGTGTGGGCAGATGACGCAAAGGTCGTCGTTTACCTCGCCGGAGGGTCGTCGGAAGTCCATCCCGTTCCTGATACCAGATACTTTCGGGGGCGGGTCGTCGGTTCCGACGAGTCCGCGGTATTCCTTGCGCTCGATCGGGGCGGCAGGGTGACCGGGCTCATCCTGGACGGGCACCGACAGTTCCGTCTCGGACATGGAGTGCGCCGAGAGAAGAGAAGCCGGCTTCAGGTGCAGAGCGTGGATGGGCCCCTGCTGGTTGGCGAGATCGATGCGATCGACGCTCTCGCCTCGGAGCAGAAACCGTGGGTGTGCGATCTCGAGGGGGCGACCGTGCTGTCGAGAA
>DASVLC010000375.1:0-6733 GCA_036385045.1 Thermoanaerobaculia bacterium
GACGACCCACAAGTGGACGGAGACAAACACAAGCTCGCATGATTACCGCCGAAACAGACCAGAGAGCTTGTCATTTTGAGCGTAGCGTGAGGATCCGGGAGGGTGGGCGGTGCGATGCGCGTGAATGGCACCGCGCCTCCACCCGGGACTACTCTTCCGGGACGATGGTGGTCCGAAGCCGCTACGCGGCTGGACACCGGATCTTCTCGGCATTTTCAATTTTCAATTTTCAATTTTCAATTCCGCCTCCCCCCCGTCCCCCCATTTTCAATTTTCAATTTTCAATTTTCAATTCCGCCTCCCTCCCACAATTCCGCCCCACCACCAATGTCTGGCCTTTCTGAATACGCCGAAGTCGCGATCCCGTCGGGGTTTCACGGGACGCTGACCTATCGTGTGCCGTCCGACCTGAGCGACGGTGTGCGGCTCGGATCGCGCGTCGAGGTCCCGCTCGGAACCAGACGGATGACTGCCTTTGTCGTCGGGCTCACCGACGTGGCCCCCGTTGCCGCGGCGAAGATGAAGTCGATTCGTGCGGTTCTCGACGACGAAGAGCCGGCGTTCATCCCGGAGATTTTGGAGCTCTGCCGCTGGGCGGCCGAGTACTACATCGCGCCGCTGGGCGAGATGCTGCGTGTGGCTCTGCCGGCCAACATGGCTGCGCGTGGCAAACGACAGGCGGTCGTGATCGGCTCTGATGCGATGGTTGCCACGGCTCTCGAGCAGAAGCAGATCCTCGAGGCCGATCTGCCTCTCGTTGCGGAGCTGAGAAAGCGGCCGCTTCCTGTCTCGACTCTGTTCGAGGAGATGAAGGTCTCACGAACGACCATCGCCCGGCTTCGAGACGCCGGAATCATCACCGTCAGCGATCAACTCCGTGACGCGGAGGGCGTTCGCTACGATCGCTTCGCGATTCTCGAAGACGACCCCGGGCCGGCGACCCCGAAACAGCGCGCCGCTCTCGATCTGCTTCAGTCACGGGGAGGCGAGCTGTCGGTCCGCGGACTCGAGCAGAGCGGAGTGAGTGCAGCCGTTCTGTCGGCACTCGTGAAGAAGAACGCCGTAAGGATCGAGCGACGCCCTCGCCGTCACACCCTCGACGCATTCCTCGCCGGCCTCGACGCGAGTGCCGCTGGCGAGATTCACTATTCGGTCGAGCAGCTCGCGGCAGTGGCGGCTGTGAAGTCGACTCTCGGTACGTTCGCGCCGTTCCTTTTGGAAGGTGTCACGGGAAGTGGCAAGACAGAGGTCTACATCGAGTTGATGCGGGAGGTCGTCAAGCGGGGAGACCAGGCGTTGCTCCTGGTTCCCGAGATCGCGCTGACGCCGGTCTTCGCCGCTCGACTGAAGGAACGCTTCGGCGATCGGATCGCGATCCTGCACAGCAACCTCTCGGCGAGCGAACGCTACGACCAGTGGTGGCGTGCGCGGCGAGGCGAGGTCGATGTTGCGATCGGTCCGCGCTCGGCTCTCTTCGTCCCGTTCCCGCGGCTCGGCCTCATCGTCGTCGATGAAGAGGGGGACGGCGCCTACAAGCAGGAAGAGACGCCTCGCTACAACGGCCGCGATCTCGCCGTCGTTCGCGCCCGTCTGCGACAGATTCCGGTGATCCTCGGGTCGGCAACTCCGTCGCTCGAAACGAGAGAGAACGCCGCAAAGGGTCGCTACACGCTGCTCCGAATGGCCAGCCGCGTCGAAGAGCGTCCCCTGCCGGAAGTCGAGATCGTCGATCTCAAGACCGAGCGGGGAGAGAAAGAGGACCGCGGCTTCGTGATTTTCAGCGGCCGCATGCGCGAAAAGCTCCGGCAGACCTTCGACGCCGGCGAGCAGGCGATCATCCTGATGAATCGGCGCGGCTACGCGCCGTATCTGCTCTGCCGCGAGTGCGGACACGAGTTCCGATGCCGCGACTGCAGCGTGACGCTGACGGTCCATCGCCGTGACAACCTTCTCGTCTGTCACTACTGCGGCTACCGGCAGGCGATCGCGAAACGCTGCCCGCTCTGTAGCGGTGAAGTGCTTCAGCCGATCGGCTTCGGTACCGAAAAGGTCGAAGAACGCTTTCGCCGCGATTTCCCCGATGTGGCTGTCGAAGTGCTCGACCGCGACTCGACACGCCGCAAAGGAGCGCTCGTCTCGATCCTCGATCGCTTCCGGAAAGGCGAAACGCGGGCGCTCATCGGCACGCAGATGCTGAGCAAGGGACACCACTTCCCGAACGTGACGCTGACCGCGGTGCTGAATGCCGACTCGATCCTCGGCTATCCCGACTTCCGCTCAGCCGAGAAGACGTTTTATCTGTTGACGCAGGTGGCCGGCCGTTCCGGCCGCGGCGAGCTCCGTGGCGAGGTGCTGATCCAGACCGCATTCCCAAATCACTATGCGATCCAGCACGCCATCCGTCACGACTACGAGGCGTTCTTCGAAGCGGAGATCGAGTTCCGCCGGATGTTTCACTATCCGCCGGCGACCTCGATGATCGCGATCCTCTTCCGAGGAGAGGTGCTGACCGATGTGGAGCGCGCAGCGGGCGAGTGCGGCCGCCTGCTGGAAGCGGCGCTCGAGCCGCTATCCGGGAGCAGAATTCAGGGACCGGCACCGGCACCGGTCGCCCGGATCAAGGGGATGTGGCGCTATCAGATCCTGCTGCGGTCGACGCACCGCACCGCGCTCCGCCAGGCCGTCGCCTCGGTGATCGTCGGACGTCGCTGGAAAGGGGTGGACGCCGCCATCGACGTCGACCCGATCAACATCCTCTAGCGATTACGCGATCGGTTCGCGGCGGAGCGGCTCACTGAGTTTGACGAGGCCTTCGTAGAGCTTCTCGTCGACATCAGGCTCGATGTCACGGACCAGCGTCGTGAGCTGTTTGACCTGTTCGATGACTCGCAGCATCGCGGCCCAGAGCGGCTCGCCGTTGGAGCGCTCGAATGTGTGAAACGGAAATCGATGGCCGAACGTCGCCGGATCGACGCTCGAGAGTGCTGCAACCGCGTAATCGACCGTCCAGCCGATACGACTGCCGAGGTCGCCAGGGGGATGTGCGGCTCCGCGTCCACGTCTCGCGACGTCCGCCAGCCGCTCGAGTGAGCGGCAGAGCGCCCGGAACCCAGCCTCCATCGGTGCGTGGCGCGGGTCACTGGCAGCGAGATCTGAATAAGGGAGCCAGAGAATCTCGATCCGGCGCCTGAGGTCGGTGTCGAGCTTCTGAACGATCCAGTCGATCGCCGGAATGTGGCGTAGCCGGTCGTTTTCGGACCAGGTTTCGATGTGAGGAGAGCGTGCGCCCCTCTCGGTCAGTGCTACCGGCGGCTGATCAGTTGCCTGCATGAATGTTCTCTGTTACGGTCACGCCCTCATGAGCGCCGACCCGATGCACTTCGAAGAGCCGATCCTGAGGATCAGGCGCCGGATCGAGGAGCTCTCTGCCGTTGATGCCGAGCCGGATGCTCAGGCGGAAATCACCGAACTCCAGCAGAAGCTTACCAAAGTATCCCGCGAAATCTATTCAAAGCTGACCCCGTGGCAGAAGACACTCGTCGCCCGGCATCCGCAGCGTCCCTACACACTCGACTACATCGGCATGCTCATCGAAGAGTGGACCGAGATCCATGGCGACCGTAAGTTCGCCGATGATCCCGCGATCGTCGCCGGGTTCGGACGGTTCCAGGGACAGGCCGTCTGTGTGATCGGTCATCAGAAGGGACGCAACACCAGAGAGAAGGTGCTGCGGAACTTCGGGCAGCCACGTCCCGAGGGGTTCCGCAAGGCGCTCCGGGTGATGAAGCTCGCAGAGAAGTTCAAAGTGCCGATCCTCACGTTCGTCGACACTCAGGGCGCCTATCCCGGGCTCGGGGCGGAAGAGCGGGGACAGGCCGAGGCGATTGCGGTCAACCTGCGCGAGATGGCGGCGATTCAGGTGCCGATCATCGTCACGGTGATCGGCGAAGGTGGCAGCGGAGGCGCGCTCGCGCTTGGCGTGGGCGACCGCGTCCTGATGTTCGAGCACGCCGTCTACTCGGTCATCTCCCCGGAAGGCTGCGCCGCCATCCTCTGGAAGAACTCCTCGGCCGCCTCGGACGCCGCCGCTGCAATGAAGATCACGGCTCAGGACCTCAAGAAGCTCGGCGTGATCGACGAGATCGTCAGCGAGCCGGAGGGAGGGGCGCACGCCAATGGCGAAGAAGCTGCCCATATCCTGGCTCCCTATCTCGACCGCGCCCTCAAGGAGCTTCTCAAGCTCAAGCCGGCGCAACTGCTGGATGAGCGCTACAAGAAGTTCCGGAAGATGGGTGCCTTCGAGAAGTAGCGGCCGTTACCAAGGCGCGTCGGGCAGAGGCTACAACCTAGTTCCTCGGAGTTCCTCGGGGTTCCTCGGAGTTCCTCGGGGTTCCTCGGAGTTCCTCGGAGTTCTCGGGGTTCCTCGGAGTTTTTCGAGGTTTCGTCGGAGTCCTCGGGGTTTCGTAGCGCAGGCGTCCTCGCCTGCCGTACCGCGGACGTCCTCGTCCGCAGGGGGCGTCTCGCCCCCCGCACCCGCAACTTGCTCGTGCGACTGCGCAGCCCCTCACCCGGCCCTTCGGCTTCGCTCAGGGCCACCCTCTTCCCGCTAAAACCGCGGGGAGAGGGGCGACACACCCCATATTCGGCGACGCGGCGGGTGAAGAGCGGTCTGTTCGGCACCTTACCCCCTTGAACACCAACCTTTGCCAATGCGCTACCTTATCTCCAGGTGATTCATGACTCCTGGGTAGTTCGTGACCTCCCCGATGATGACCGGAGCCTTCCCGTGGCGAATGGCGTTCTTCGGTCGATCCTCATCCGCCGCGGCGTCACCGACCAGGAGTCGTTTCGACGATTCGTCTCCCCTTCGATCGCCGACCTGCACGACCCTTCGACGATTCATGGGATGGATCATGCGTGCGAGCGGATCGCGAGGGCGGTGAGAGATCGCGAGGCGATCGTCATCTATGGCGACTACGACGTCGACGGCGTCACCTCGATCGTTCTGCTGCGGGTCGTTTTGAAAGCGATGGGCGCCGACGTCGGCTTCGTCGTCCCGCAGCGACTCGTTGATGGCTACGGCCTGAAGATGGAAGTTCTCGACCGCGTCCTGACGCAGCGTAACGTGAAGCTGGCGATTACGGTCGACTGCGGAATCACTTCGGTCGAGCCGGTTCGCCGTGCAATCGATCGGGGGATCGACGTGATCGTTACCGATCACCATCTTCCACCCGAAGCGCTTCCCGCTGCTGCGGCCGTGCTCAATCCACATCAGCCTGGATGCACCTATCCGTTCAAGGATCTGGCTGGTGTCGGGGTCGCCTTCAAACTCTGTTGTGAGTTGATCCGCCGCAATGGTCTGAAGATTTCGATCGACTCGCTCCTGAAGATCGCAGCCATCGGGACGATCGCGGATGTCGCTCCGTTGGTTGGTGAGAATCGGACCATCACTTCACTCGGTCTTGCCGGCCTTGCCTCGGTTCGAAATCCTGGTCTCCGAGCGCTGCTCAAGCGACTCGGACTCGAAGGGCGGCCTCTACGAGCCGTAGATGTTGGCTTCAAAATCGGTCCGCGCATCAACGCGGCCGGACGCCTCGCGTCGGCTGATACGGCGATCGATCTGTTCTCTGCGCCGGACGAAGACAGCGCATGGGCGATCTGTGCCGAGCTCGAGCGAATGAATACGGAGCGCCAGCAGATCGAGCGCGACGTGCGGGCTGCGGCCGAGCAGCAGATCCGCGGTGATGAGCGGATCCTGGTAATGGCGGGGGCGGGCTGGCATCGAGGCGTGCTCGGTCTCGCGGCAGGCAGGTTGGCGCAGCGATACCATCGACCCGCGCTGGTGATGACGATCGAAGGCGATCTCTGCGTAGGATCGGCAAGAAGCATCGCCGGCGTCGACCTTCATGGTGAGCTGGATGCCGTGAGCGACCTGTTCACGCACTTCGGCGGTCACGAGCTCGCCTGCGGATTCTCACTCGAGGCACGCAACATCGAGCCGCTCGGCCATCGCCTGCGGGAGCGATTCGAGCGTTTCGATGACTCGGTCTTCCTGCGCGAGGCGGCCGTCGACGGGCTCATTACGCTGGCGGAGATCGATCGGGAGTTTCTCGCGGCGCACGAAATGCTGCAGCCGTTCGGTTCCGGCAATCCGCAGCCTCTGCTCGCAGTGAGGAAAGCACACGTCGTCTCGTCCAGGACGTTTGCGGAAGACTGCTGCGAGTACGTCATGGAAGACCAGACCGGACGGCTGGCTGCGATTCTCTGGCCCTCGGCGAAGGAGCTCGCTCCGACCATCGCCGCATCACCGGTCGATCTCCTCGTGCAGGTCGATCACGACCGGCGCGGGGAGCCGAGGCTCACGATCGTCGACGCCAGGCCTGTGACGTAGCCACCCCCGCGTTTGTCGAGTCTGGCACGAGCGAAGTAGCGTCGGCGGACGAGGACGTCCGCGGTACGGCTGGCGAGGACGCCCGCGCTACAAGAAGAAGTGCGTTCTTCCGGAATCGCCGCAATGGCGACGGACCGTCTGTAGCGCGGACGTCCTCGTCCGCCGTACCGCGGACGTCTCGTCCGCAGCGGGGGCGTCTCGCCCCCGCGCCGCCTCACTCGGAACGAAATCCAGGAACCTGCTGTTACGCCGCCCGGACATGCAGCGCACCGTACGTGTACTCCGAATCGCGCTGCCGGTCGTCTTCATTGCCTTCATCCTGGTCCTGTACCTGAGCTGGGA
>DASVLC010000376.1:0-5533 GCA_036385045.1 Thermoanaerobaculia bacterium
GAGAATCTCTCCACGAGACACTTCAGTTGCCATGTGTTTCTCCTTTTTTGTTCCACTCAGGCGCCCGGCAGGGACGTGCGCCTCGAGACCGGTTTGGGATGTCTCTCCCTAGAGCAGCCCGCGTGCCAAGCGATACGCGCAGATAAGTGTCTGTAAATACAAGCACTTGCGAAATTCAAATAATATGGGAAATGCTCGAAATGGAGCGATGGCTCCATTTCGAAGGAGTCACCGCTCCGATTGAGACCCATACGCTTCAGTCATGGACCTGCACATCCTCCAGCATCGCCAAAGCGGGACTCCGCGCCGTCTCGAGATGCCATAGCTCGCCCTCCTCTTCGAATCCATGCTCCCTGAACAGGTTGCGGGCTGGCAGGTTACGGTCCGTAGCGATGATCCGCCCCTGAACCACCGGCGCCCCACTGTCGCGGATGGCCGCGCGAAGGAGCGCATGCTCCACTCCCAGTCCGATCACCCTGCAGCTCATCACGAAGAGCTCTACGACTGCCCCTCGCAGCAGGCAGGCTCCGACCAGACCGTAGTTCGTGAACCGGTCCTCGACTCGGAGCACATGCAACGTCGCCACCTCATCCCGCAGCATGGTCTGAAGCTCATGACGCGGCACCCGCCACGCGGTCGTGTTGAACTGGTTGGTCCGAACGATCAGCTCATGGACCCTCTCGAGGTCGTCGTCCGCTCCGACCTTCTCGATGAGACATCGCAGCCGCAGCGACCGGCGATACTCCTCCGGATCGGCGACCGCCTCACGCATCCGCTCCCTCTCGAGCTGCGCACGCGTCATCTCGGTTCGCCCCTTCGCCTCCTCGGTGATGCTGACCACCTGAAGCTCAGGCATGGAGAGCAGCTTCGCCCGCAATGTCAGCATCGAGTCGCCGAGGACCAGAACTTCGGGCAGGAACTGCCTCACCTTGTCTCTCTCCACCGGATGGTCGTCGACGAAGACGAGCGAATCGAGTCCGATGTTCAGCTCCTCGGCGATCGAGCGAATGTTCTCGCTCTTGTCCTTCCAGTTGACCCGCCAGGTGACGAAGTCCTCCGGTGTCAGAAGAAGTTCCATCGGTGCACCACGTGGATATCTCCAAAGCTCCTTCACGACCGTCTCATCATTCTTGCTGACGCACGCGAGCAGGATGCCGCGGCTCGCGAGCGCCTTGAGCGCCTGATGAATGCCGGCGTAAATACTGTGAAACGAAAACAGTGTGTGGTCGAGATCCGGCGGGAACGGGGCACCCGTATCGGCGAGCACGCCCGGCCATAGCGTGTTGTCGAGATCGACGATCACGCACTTGCGGCGGCCGGCGCCGAGCAGCACCTGGAGCCAGTCGACCTGTTCAGCGGCGATCGTGCGATCGTAGAGAAGCGAATCAGCGATTCCGAAGACATCGGACACGCGCTCTTCGAACGGAACGCCATGGATGGTTCTCAGTTCGTGCTCGGGCAGCATCGACCACCATCCGAGGCCGCCGAGGTGAGAGGTGGGTACCAGTTGGTCGTCGAGTGTCGCCCGTTTGCCGACGCGGCTCAATGCCGCATCTACATCGACCACGTGCACGTCGCGAGAGGCCGCCGCAAGATCGAGGAGACCGTCGTTGATCGTCTTCGCGCGGCGTACCGGTGAATCGGCGTGAGCGTCGGCGAACCCACGCGGCGTGAGCGTCGGAACCGGCAGGTTGCTGATCAGAATCGGTGCGGCGGTGAAGGCTCTGAGACGGTCGATCAGCGTCCTCGCGGCGCGCAGGTAACGATCAGCGGAAAGGTCACCCTCCCCGTCACTCCGGTACCAGTGGCCATGGCGGGCCGCGAGCGCGCCGACGATGATGAAGTCGGGCTTCTGATCGGCAGCCGCCTCGAGCTGCATCTCGAAGAGTGCGCTGACCTCGAGGTCGATACCGCGCCCGCGGGCTTCGTCGCGCAGCAGGTCGGCGCCGAAGTGAACGTCGCAGAATCCAAGGAGGACTACGGAGGCGTGGTGAGTAAGAGGAGCGAAACTGGAGAGGTCGCGCGCGACGCGCACCGAGGCGTAGCGATCCATGGTCGGTGCAGACCACTTCGCCTCCCACTCACGCATCTGCTCCGGATCGTTACCGAGCAGACCGGCGGCAAGCCGTTCGTATTTCGCCTCTTCTTCCTCGAGGGTACCTCCGAAGAGAAGGCTTTGCTGAAGCAGTTCGGCGATGCCTCCCGCTACTGCCTCCTCAGGCAACCCTGTACTGCGTGAGTGGTCTCGAATAAACGCGAGAGAGGGTTTCGGATGTACGAGAGCGTCAAGGACAGCGACCACATCAGACCGGACGACCAGCCGGGTGCGTTCGACTGCATGAAAGCAGACTGAACGATGCTGATCGAGCGAAATAGTGTGCGTAAACCGCGAGCGCACAATCACTTCCGGAAGCGGTCCCGGCCTTTCACTCATCGCTTCATCTTAACCAAGTTTCAGGCGTCTCCCTTGCGTTAGCTGAGAATGGACAGGTCGGCCGCCTTGGAGCCGAACATCGCTCCGCGATGCGTCCTGGCCTGGAGGACAGATGAAGAGTTTCGAGCTGGAACAAGTAAAGGAGGTTCACGTACTGGGACTCCTCGATTTCGAATTGATCGTTGACGCACATCAGGACGGCCGCGCATGGGCAGTCGTCCTTTCCGGCAGTAACGCGGACTCCGTCGCGGTACGAAGTGACGGTGAGGTGGCCAGGGTGCAGGGTCTCGACGACGTCTCGCCGCGAACGAAGCGGGCCATGTCGATGTCGGGTACCTTCGTGACGGGCAACCTGCCAATCCCTCTGATCGCGGTACCGAAGAGACCTCTCCGCATCCGCTACGGAGGTGTCGGTGAGCCAGCCGTCACGATCGAAGTCTCACTACCACCAGGACAGCGGATCGTGCTTCGCGGCGCGTTCGGCACCGTCAATACCGCGGCACCGAGCGTCCGGACCAGCGAGCCTCATGGAAACTACGTTCCCGCAGCCTCACGGGAACGCGCACGCAAGCTGCTGGCTCAGGCTCGCGATGCTCGCAGGAACGGCAGCCTTACTGCGGCAATCCGCGCGCACGAGAAGGAAGAGGAAGCGCGCGTTCTGCTCGAAGGCGAAAACAAGTCGGCGAGCGGCTGATGCGATTCGAACCTCCACAGGCGGCTGTTCATTTTCGCTGTTGTGCATCTCCGGAGCCGTTCCTCAGCAAACGAGGCCAGCGCGCATCGATGCCTCCACTGACGCGGGCGGACTCTTCGCCTCAGAAGTGGGAGACGCCCACATCGCCAGGAGTCGCGCGACATGGCCGCGCTTCGACGCGCGTGTACCGATGCGATTCGTCTGGGGACTCGCGGACGATGAGCGCTTCGGAGTCGAACCAGAACGGCCAACGTGTCTCTGAATGCTCACGAGTGAAGACGAGCTCGTCGTTCTCGATGCGATAAGGTGCGACTTCGGTGTAGCGGAAGAAGAGCAGCTGGGAGACCACCCGAGCCGTGCAGTCGCAGTTGAACGTGATGCTCATCCACGCCGGGCCCAGTTGGCTTGTGCGGTAGCTCTTCCAGCGGCCGAGCAGCTCAGGCGCGGGCGAGCACACCGCCGGTGATACCGCTCTGACTGCTGAGCTGGCGCAGCCCAACGTGCAGATTGAGACGGTCAGAGCCAGAACAAGTGCGGTTTTCATAACCTCAGGTCGCACGCATCGTCTGCGATCTCTCGGCTTGTCCCGCGCGCAGAGCTCAGTAGACATTCCAGACGCGCCGCGTCATTCGATCGGAGTGGCGTCCGAGAAGTTGTAGTGATACCGGTGCACGCGCCACATCTCGTCGTCACCGCGCTTCCATAGAATGAAGTGACGTCCCTGCATGTGGTGGTGACTCCCCGTTTCCGAGAACCACGTAAGTTCATACGCGGAATCGCCGACGACGTCAGTCTCACGCCTGTTTACCTTGAAATCCTTGCTCGGTCCGGCTGCAAAACGCTTCTCGGCAAGTTCTCGAACGGCGGTCCGTCCCGTTGCGTCCAGCAGCCCCGGCACCATGTAGATACCCTCTTCGGTGAACAGCGCAGCAAATGAGGCGGCATCGCCCGATTGGCGCGCCTCAATGAACTGATCACTTGCCTGCTCGACTGCGCGTTGCGCTTCCTGCGTGGAAGGCTGTCCCGTGGCGCAAGCGGCCAACGCGGTGAAGACAGTGAAGACTGCCAGGAGTCTCAGCATGGTTGTCCTCCCTGATAGAGTCCGTCCTGCGCCTCTGCGGTTCAGCGGCGCCCACTACCGCGCAGAGCGTGAATTCAGTCTAGCAGTAAGTGCGTTCGGCGTTTGCAATGCCGGTCATATGCGCCTCGGACCGGGGAACGCTCTTGATGCCAGAGCAACGACGAAGGAAGCGCCCACGCCGGCAGCGAAGCCAAGAAGAAAAGCTGCGAGCAACACGGAAACGCCGAGCTCTCGTGCCAGATGACTCAGCCCCCCGATCGCAGCGACGGCGAAGGTTAGCGCTCCGGCCATCGTGCCGACTGCCGTGGAAAATCGCATCGTGGCAGGCTGCCGTGTGACGACGGCGATCGCGCAGCCGTAGCCAGCGCCGCTGCAGCCGAGCAGCACCGCGGAAACGAACAGCTGAAGAGACGCGGCTTCCGATCGGCTCGCACTTTCTCCTCCCGGTGTGAACGAGGTGAACGCAACGACGGCCAGGAGGAAAGCGACCAGGATGTGTGGCACAGCGTAACCTGCCAGATGCGCGAGAAAGCCTCGAGTAGCTGGCTGCATCGTTCCTCCTGATTCGATAACGGCTGCGGTTCAGCTGCTTCAGCCGGCACGCAAAGCCGGGAGTGGTCTGGCAGCGACCAGGCGTCCGCTGCGCAGGGGTTGGGAATCCATCACGGGCAAGCTGTAACGGTCTGTTGCATGGCAATCTCCGCGGGCGCGATGAACACGGCGCGCTGATCCTGAGGGACATGGCGAACCGCGTCCATGAACTCTGTCGTGAACTGACTGGGGTGACGTTCCATATCCCATGTGACTGCGGCCCAGGCTTCGTCACCTGATCTCAGCAACTGAGTCGCATCGAAGCGCAAAGCTTCCGGGAGTGCTGCCATGAATTGCGGCGCTCCGCCGTCCGGCGTCAACGTCACATAGGTTTCCAGCAGGTAGACCTTCGGCTGGACCTCCAGAAGCTGGACTGCCTCGAGCACCAGGCGGCCCGTCTCTCGATGATCGGGATGACAAGTGGTCCCGTGGCGGGGATCGAACGTCAGGACGAGTTCTGGAGCGAACGCCTCGATGTGCGCGGCGATCCTGGCGACGAGGGCAGGCTGATCACCCGGCACCTGGCTCCAAAGCGGGGGAAGGAGTCCACCACCATCCGGATAGCGAAGGAGGATCAAGTCTGCTCGAAACAACTCGGAGGCAGCGCCCGCTTCCGAACTTCGCGTCGACGCCACGTCGGGCAGGCAGCCGCCAACGAGAACGCAGCCCCCGGACTCACCCCTCGTCAGAACGAGCAGGCCGCATCGTGCTTCATCGTCGAGACACCACTTGG
>DASVLC010000377.1:0-29760 GCA_036385045.1 Thermoanaerobaculia bacterium
ACGACAGGATCTTCCCCTCATCGCGGAGCCGCTCGATGGTCTCCCAATGCTCGTCTTCCATCAGGGTCACAACCCGCGGGTTGTGCGGCTGGTAGATCGCGATGTGATCCGTACCGAGCCGCGCGAGTGACTGCTCACAGGCGAACCTGACGAACTCGGGGGTCATGTTCTGCGGCAGTTCGCGCTGACCGCGAGGCCGCTCCGGATTGTTGTAGAAGTCGTACCCGAACTTCGTTCCGACGATCAGATCCGGATGATCCTTCAACACAGGCGCGAGGATCGTCTCCCCCCGACCGTTGCCGTAGGCGTCCGCCGTGTCGATGTAGTTGATGCCCCTCTCGATCGCTGCAACGACGATCTTGCGGGCTTCCGGGTCCGTATACGTTCCCCACCAGCCGGTGGTGAACGTCCAGGTACCGAGTCCGAGCTCGGAGAGTTTCAGGTCGGTGCCGTGCAATTTGCGATAGCGCATGGTTTTCCTGGTGGATTACGTGTTCATAGGCCTACGGCCGTGAAATGGACATTCGCGGCGTGAACCAACGGTTCACTTCCCGGAAAACGACGGTTTTCTCTTCTGGTTGTAGGCGCCGAGTCCTTCCTTGGCGTCCTCACTCTGGAACAGCTGCTGCTGCAGTTCCCGCTCGAGGGCCAGCGACGACTCGAAGGGAATCTCCCAGCCGCTCTGCACCGAACGCTTGATCCGTCCGACTGCTTTCGCAGCCTTGTTCGGCGGGCAGAAGCTCCACGCATACTCCATCACGCGATCCCACCACGTCTTGCCGTTCTCCTCGGCGGGCCAGACGTAGTTCACGATCCCGAGACGCTCCGCCTCTTCGAACTCGAACAGGCCGCCCTCGATCATCAGCTCGATCGATTTGGACTTTCCGACGATTCTCGAAAGCCGCTGCGTTCCACCCGTCCCCGGGAGCACTCCAAGCGAGACCTCCGGGAGCCCGACCTTGCCGGCGCCCTTGAGCGCGATCCGCATGTCGGCCGCCATAGCGATTTCGAGACCGCCGCCGACCGTGTGGCCATTGAGTGCGGCAATCACCAGCTTTGGCGTCTGCTCGAGGCGATTCAACGTCTCGTTCGCGTGCAGGCAGAAGTAGTACTTGAAGCCGGGGGTGACCTCCGAGAGCATCTTGATATTCGCGCCGGCGGAAAAGAACTTGTCGCCGGCACCTCGGAGCACGATCACGTGCACTTCGTCGTCCATACGAGCGCGCAGGATGCACTCGTCGAGCTCGCGGTTCATCTCGTACGTGTAGGTGTTCGCCGGCGGATCGTTCAGCTCGAAGATCGCGACGCCCTTCTCCACACGGTAATCAATCAGATTTCCAGCCATTCATCAGTTCCTTTCGAGTCAATGAAGCGGGGATTGTATGGCACGTCACCTTCCGTCGCCGAAAGCGATGCCGACGCTCAGGGCGGTCTGCACGAGCTCGCCATCCGGCGCGATCATCTTCGGGCGGGAAACGGCGTCAGCGATCGGGACCGACACGATCCGATCCTCCCGCAACGCGACCATCCTGCCGAACTCGCTCCGGGCAACCAGGTCTGCCGCGGCCTTTCCGAACCGCGTCGCGAGAATCCTGTCGAACGGGATCGGCGAGCCGCCGCGTTGCACGTGGCCGAGAACGGTCACCCGGATCTCGTGGTCGATCTTCTGCTGGATTTCCGCGGCGACCTGATACGCGATCCCTCCGAGACGTCCCCGGACATGATCGAGATACGCCTCTTCGCCGCCGACACGTTTCGCCCCCTCGGCCACGACGATGATGTCGAACTTCGCCCCCTCCGCCTGCCTCTCCCGAATGGTGGCCACGATCGAGGCAGGCTCGTACGGAATCTCGGGAATCAGAATGATGTCCGCCCCACCGGCGATCCCGGCGTACAGCGCAATCCAGCCTGCGTTCCGCCCCATCACCTCGAGAATCATCACGCGGTCATGACTCTCGGCGGTCGAGTGCAGCCGATCTACCGCCTCGGTAGCGACGGCAACCGCGGTATGGAATCCGAACGTGTAGTCCGTCGCCTCGAGGTCGTTGTCGATCGTCTTCGGCACTGCGACCATCGGAACCCCGAGGTCACAGAGCCGCTGCGCGATCTTCAGCGTTCCATCACCGCCGATCGCGATGATCCCGTCGATCCCGAGCTCGCGGATGTTATTGATGCACTCCGCGGAGCGATCCTCGATCCGGCCGTCAACCGGGTATTCAAAGGGATTGCCGCGGTTCGTTGTCCGGAGAAGCGTGCCCCCCTTCGGCAGAATGCCGCGAATCGTTTCGAGCGTGAGCGGCACGGTTGCCTTGGTAAGCAGCCCTTCGAAGCCGAGCTGAATACCGACGACTTCGAGTCCGTAGTCGCCCGTCAGCGTCCGGACAGCGGCACGGATCACCGCGTTCAATCCCGGACAGTCACCACCACCTGTAAGAATCCCGATGCGTCTCATGTGGCGCAAGACTATCAAAACGGTTCCTCGGGGTTCCTCGGTTCCTCGGAGTTCCTCGGAGTTCCTCGGAGTTCCTCGGTTCCTCGGGTTCCTCGGGGTTCCTTGGGTTCCTTGGGGCAGTCTGCTGCGCGCACTCACTGCCAGTTTTCTTCGAGACCCTATCCAGAGGTCACCCCGAGCGGGCGGGTGGGCGGGCATGCGAGGGGCCCGGCAAGCTGCGTACTCCGTCGCTTCAGGGCATAGCGGGTGCGGCTACTTCGCCTTCCGCGAAGCTAGCCGGCACTCGCTCCGCTGCGCGTTGCGGAGATGCATGCCGGAGCCCACTCCCCCCGAGGAACCGAGGAACCCAGGAACCGTTCCCGTCTGGTCCGCTGGCACCCCTGTTGCTCAGCAGTAGATGGTCCGGACGTTTGCCGGACTATGGAGGAAAACGCATGAATATCATTGGATGGATTCTTTTCGGCCTCGTCGTGGGCGCGATTGCAAAGTTCCTTATGCCAGGCCGCGATCCGGGCGGCTGGATCGTGACGATTCTTCTCGGTATTGCCGGTTCGTTCGTTGGCGGATTTCTGGCAACAACTCTCATGGGGCGTGAACAGCAAGCCGCCGGTTGGATCGGCTCGATCATCGGCGCGATGGTTCTGCTCTTCATCTATCGCCTGGTCGTAGGCAGACGACGAACCGTCTAGCGACGGCCGTCGAGTCACTTCTATCCTGATCACCAGGCCTCGCCCGTGCGAGGCCTTTTTCTTTTTCTACGCAACCGGCCCGTCGGCCGGGGAGCGCAGGAAAAAGCACCCGCGGAACATTTCAATCCCTCACACGTCTGAAACGAACAGCGGGAATGGCTTCCGCGACATGTCACTTGTGATGCACATTGGGCCCCGACCGCCATCCGTCGCGACCCAACCAGGAGGAGTTACACGAACCTATGAGTCAATCGACCCAACGCATTCTGTCGACGATCGCAATCGTCATCGCCTCGGTGGCCTTCGGAATTCTGATCAGCGCAGATCTCCGTCTGATGCGGATCTCGAATGCGCAGACGGCCGCCCCTCAGACCGCACCCGCGTCCGTCCCATCGGTGACGATTCCCTCTTTCGCCGACGTCGCCGCCCGCGTCACGCCGGCGGTCGTCTCAGTGCGATCGACCGAGATCGTTCGCATGAGCGAGCAGCGGCGCCGGAACTTCGGCATCGACCCGTTCGAGTTCTTCTTTCCGGATCCTCAGGATCCGCATCGCCGCCGCAGCCCGCAACAGCAGCAGCCCGAGGATGATGAACGGCGTCAGACGAGCGGAGGTTCCGGATTCCTCATCTCCGCAGATGGCTACATCCTCACCAACAACCACGTGATCGAAGGCGCCGCGAAGGTCGAGGTCCATTACGGCGCGGACGATGATGGCCTCGGCGGACGAATCGTTCCGGCAACCATCGTCGGTCGAGACCCCGCCACCGATCTCGCACTGCTCAAAGTCGAAGTCGGACAGCCACTCCCCTTCATCCGTATGGGCGACTCCGATCGCATCCGCAAGGGTGACTGGGCGATCGCAATTGGACACCCCTTCAATTTCGAGAACACTCTGACCGTCGGCGTCATCTCCGCACGTGGACGGGCTCTCGGCGTGAGCGCGGAGACGCGTTCCTTCGAGAACTTCATCCAGACGGATGCGGCGATCAACTTCGGCAACTCCGGCGGACCGCTGCTCAACATTCAGGGAGAAGTGGTCGGCATCAACACCGCCATCCGTGCCAATGCGCAGGGAATGGGATTCGCCACGCCGATCAATACTGCAAAGACTCTCCTGCCGCAACTTCGCCAGGGGAAGGTCGTCCGCGGCTACCTCGGCATGAACATTCAGGACGTCACTCACGAGCACAAGGAAGCTTTCGATCTTCCTGAGGCGCGCGGCGCTCTCGTGATCTCGGTCGAGCCGGGCAAGCCAGCTGACAAGGCAGGGCTCCGGAACGGCGACGTCGTCATCGAGATCGACGGCAAGCCGGTACGGAACAACCGCGAACTGATCGACTACATCTCGTATCAGCCGGTCGGCAGTCAGGTGAAGATCACCGTGATCCGCAACGGCAAACGCGAGACGCTCACCGCACGAACGGCCGAGCGTCCCCTCGACGGCTCGCCAGTCGCGGAAGATGAGCCGGCCGTCATTGAGCCGGTGCGCGAGAAACTCGGAATGACTGTGCAGGAGCTGACCCCGGAGCTTCGGCAGACCTACCGTCTGCCTTCGGGCCTTCAAGGGGTCGTCGTCACCGGAGTCAGGAACGTCTCTCCGGCCGGTGAGGCGAACATCACCGCCGGCGATGTCATCTCCGAAGTTCAGGGCCGGCCAGTCACCAACCTTCAGGAGTTCCGCGCCGAGATCGACAAGATCCGGAGCGGGCAGCGGTTCCGGCTGTACGTCACGACACCGACACGCACCGGGACCGGGATCGCGAGCTACCGCATTCTGCAAGCGCCGTAGGCTCTTATTAGAGGCACTTCACAGAAACGGCCGGGCGAAAGCCCGGCCGTTTTTTTCGCTTCCTCTTACAATCGCGCCGTGACCGACGACCAGTTCATGCGGCGGGCTCTCGAGCTTGCCGAACAGGGGCGATTCACAGTCAGCCCCAATCCGATGGTCGGCTGCGTTCTCGTACGCGACGGAGAGGTGATCGCCGAAGGGTGGCACCGCCGCGCCGGCGAGGCGCACGCGGAGATCGACGCTCTCAGTAGATGCGAAAACGCACGGGGCGCGACGATGTACGTGACGCTCGAGCCGTGCAGCCACCACGGCCGGACTCCTCCCTGCAGCGAGGCAGTCATCGCCTCCGGAATCCGCCGGATCGTGATCGCGATGCAGGATCCGAACGAACTGGTCGATGGACGGGGCATCGAAGCGATCCGCGCCGCCGGGATTGAAGTGACCGTCGGGCTGCTCGAGGCCGACGCGCGCCGTCAGAATGAGACGTTCCTCTGGTCGGCGACGCACAAGCTCCCCTTCGTGCTGCTGAAAGCCGCGATGACACTCGATGGCAAGCTGGCTACCATCGCCAGAGAATCTCAGTGGATCACTTCTCAGGCCGCACGAGAGGCGAGTCTCTCTCTGAGGGAGGAGTACGACGCGGTGCTGGTCGGCAGCGGCACGGTGCGCAGCGACAATCCGCGGTTGACACGACGGCTGAATCTTGCCGGCCCGCAACGACGATGGACGCGTGTCATCCTCGATGGCGAGGCAGAGCTGCCACCACACAGCCAGCTCTTCTCGGACGGCGCTCCGACGATCGTTTTCACCAGTGACATCCGCCGCTACACCGCGTCCGACGCTGTAGAGCTGATCTCTACCGGTGGCCGCGCCGACCTCCAGATGGTGCTCGGTGAGCTGCACCGCCGCGGAATCCACTCATTGCTCGTCGAGGGGGGCGCGGTGGTGCACTCGGAATTCATCCGGCTCGGCCTCTGGCAGAAACTGGCGCTGTTCATTGCGCCGATGTTCGTCGGAGGGAGCGACGCACCCGCAATCCTCGGCACCGCCGGCGTCAGCCGGTTGACAGAGGCCTACCGCTTCCGGTTTGATCGCTGCGAGTTCGTCGGCGACGATCTGATGGTTGTGGCTTATCCCGCCTGACGCCGGCAACCCCAAGGACACCCGACATGTTTACCGGAATCATCCTGCACACAGGAGTCGTCGAGCACTTCGAGAAGCGTCCCGGAGGGGCGCGGCTCCGGATCGTCACGACCGATCCCGAGCCGTTCACTCGCGGTGAGAGCCTGGCGGTCAACGGAGTTTGTCTCACGGTTCTCCCCGAGGGGAGCGGATCGCTCGTGGCCGATCTTTCGGATGAGACTCTCAGCCGCACGACGCTCGGCTCGCTGACCGAGGGCATTACTGTGAACGTCGAGCGTGCACTGGCTCTGGGCGATCGGATGGGAGGCCATCTCGTTCAGGGGCATGTCGATACAGTCGGGAAGCTCGTATCGATCGTCCCGGCGGATGAGTTTGCGGTCTATCGGTGGAGCCTCCCGGACAGTTACGCAGATCTGCTCGTCGACAAGGGCTCGATCGCCGTGGACGGCGTTTCGCTGACGATCGTCGACCCTGACGGAGCGAGTTTCGGCTCGGCGCTGATTCCCGAGACGCTGCGCCGGACGAATCTCGGCACCTCGAAGGTGGGAGAGCCGGTGAACCTGGAGCTCGACATGATCGCCAAGTACGTACGCAATCTCGTCGCGCCCTATCTTCCACCGAAGATCGACAGGTGATCCTCTACCAAAAGACTTCGCAGCTCCGCGTCCGTCCGCTGACCGCGCCTGAGCCTCCCTTCTGGTGCGCCTCGATCATCGCCCCCTATTCCTCACGCCGCTCGACTCCACTCGGGATCGACTATCTCGCTCTCCGTGCCAGCGGATCGCCGAAGCTCGAAGTGAACGTCTGCGACCGGGTGGTCGATGAGCTCGAACGCAGCCGCCACCTTCCGGGTCCGGTTCTGATCGAGGCGACATCAGGCGCGGAGGACGTCTTCAGGCGAGGCGAAGAGGCTCTCGAATACTGCAGTAACCAGAACCTGCCGACAGTCCTGCTCGTGTCGACGTCCGGCGCATTGCCATCGAGAGTTCACACGGAAAGTAGGTTGGCCATTGCCGCCTGGCCACCCGATCCGGTCCGGCTCGAGACACTCTTCTCGCAGGCATCCGATCGAGGGTTCCGCTGGGGAGTGCTCGTGCCGGTGATGTTCCCGGTGACCACTGAGCTCGAGACGCTCGAACGGATCGTCACAGCGGCGGCAGCTGCCGGAGCGTCATGCCTCGGCTCTGTGACGATCGAAGGGGATGCGACAGCGCGGCAGGTGATCGCCCAGTCGTTGGATCTGAGTCCAACTGACGATCGTTATGCGATGCTCTTCCACTCCGATCTCGAACCGATCCACCTTTCCACCGAACGTCATGTGGCGGCGCTCGCAACCGAACATGGTCTCGCCGACACCCTGCTCCTTCCCGACGCAGAAGCGCGGACGAACTGGAACGCATCGGCGCTGCTCACATTGACGGCGTCGAGAATGATCGCCATGGAGCTCGACCTCGACCTTGCCGGCCTGATCGCCCGTTCGGCTCGACTCGTCGCAGAGCTGGACAAACCGCTGACTCGGATCGCGGAAGCGGCCAGTCTCGGGATCGTCGGTGGGCTCGACGAGACGAGCGTCGAGATTCTTCACGAATGGCTCGAGGGAACCGAAGCCTCCTTTGCGAACTACGTGAACGAGCAGTGGCGGCTGCGCCGTGCCTGAGTTGCCCCTGTGAAATTCTCTCCGGTCTAGCCCTTGCAGGCCCATCGACAAGTCGCGAGAAAGTGATTGCAGAATGAAAGACAACACCTCGAACCAGTTCGTCACCAGGTCGATCGGCCTGCTCATTCTCCGAATCGGCTTCTCCGCCTATCTGATGACCCACGGATGGGGCAAGCTGCAGATGATTCTGCAGGGAAGAATGGACGCGTTCAGCGATCCGATCGGAATTGGAAGCGCACCGAGCCTGATTCTCGTCACATTCGCGGAGTTCGTCTGCGCGCTGCTGGTGCTCATCGGTCTAGGTACTCGTCTGGCTGCAATTCCGATCGTCATCGCGATGGCCGTCGCGGTTTTCGTGGCCCACGCTTCCGATCCCTGGACGATGGCCGAGGCGGCCTCACTTTTCCGGAGCGGCGCGGCGAAGTCGTGGGCGAGCAAACAGCCCGCCCTGATGTATCTGTTCGCGTTTCTGGCGCTCATCTTTACCGGCGCGGGAAAGTTCTCGATCGATCATCTCATCGCCACACGACGCCCCGGTCGCAAGAGCAGGTGAGCCTGGGTCGACGGAAGGCGAAGTAGCCGCACTCGCTATGCCCTGCGGCTACGGAGTACGCAGCCTGCCAGGCCCCTCGCATGCCCGCCCACCCTCCCGCTCGGGGTGACATAGGGGTGACACCGCCTGTCATCCCAATGGCCTTAACTTAAGCTCAGCCAGGCTGTCCTCCTGAGCGTAGCGTGAGGATCTGGGTGGGCGGGCGGTGCGATGCTCGTGTTTGGCGCCGCCCATCCCCCAGATCCCTCGCTACGCTCGGGATGACAGACTTTGACGTGATGCGCACGGGCGGGAGGGCTCGACGGGAGGAGGCCGGAAAGTGAGGCCCTGAGTGAGGCGGTTTTGCTCTAAGTTAAGGCCATTGGCCTGTCATCCCGAGCCGCCGGAGCCCCGGGGGCGGGTGCGTGGGTGTGAGGGGCGGAGGACGGGGAGGGATCCCTTGCCGACGACCCCTGATCGAGCGATACGCAAGCCTGATGGGCCCCCGTTTCTGCCCGGTCGTCGAGTCAGGGATCCCTCGCCACCCGCCCGCCGCCCGCTCGGGATGACAGACTGGATGACAGGCGGGTGACAGGATTCTTTTCGTGGCCCGACGATCTTCCGGATGGTAGAACAGAGGGCACAGAGATCACCCACGGAACCATTGTCGATAGACGACCAGTCGTTTGCTGCAGGGCGGCTAACCATGTACCGTCGGCCAGTGAATGGCCGCGTCACCACCCTGTTCGTAGTCACCTCGCTATCGATCCTGGCGGCCGTGTTGTGGCTCGACGGTCCGGGACTCTCGCGGCAACTCGCACTCTCCCTGCCCGTCTGGCTGCTGCTCGGTGCCGTATTCGCAACGCATCCGCACCTGACGAAAGAAACGCTGATTGCCATCGCGATCGCAACGACCGGCGAGGTAATTCTGTCGATAGGCCTCGGGATCTACAGCTACCGCTCCGGTGGTATCCCGCTGTATGTGCCGCCGGGTCACGGCGTCGTCTATCTGCTCGCACTGCAGACGAGCCAGCATATCGGGCGATTCAGGAGCATCATCGAGAGAACGACCTTCACCGCAGGCTCCGCCGTCGCCATCTGCGCTCTGCTACTGTTCAACGATACCTTTGGCCTGCTCTGCTGGGGCGTCATGCTGCTCATCGCGGCGACCTCTCCACGACGTCTTCTCATCGCCACGTGCGTCCTGTTCACGACGGTCCTCGAGATCGCCGGCACCTGGGCGGGCAACTGGATCTGGCACGAGTTCCAGGGGCTGTTGCGATCGGGAAATCCCCCCGTCGGCGTCGTGCTTCTCTACTGCTGCCTCGACCTGCTGACGATCACGGCGCTCGTCGCATTGCGCGGACGGTCACAGGAAACCGGAAACTCACGCAAGAGAGATCCCTCCTCTTCGGGAGAGGCGGCGTTCACGCCGCCGGCAGCGGCGCCCGCCGGTGTTCCACACGTACCTTCGTGGTGATCCCGCCGCGCACGTAGAAGTCTCCCTCCACGTGGAGATAGCGAGGATCGAGAGCGCGGATCAGATCGTCGGCGATCCGGTTCGTCACTGCCTCGTGAAACGTTCCTTCATCCCGATACGACCAGAGGTAGAGCTTGAGCGACTTCAGCTCCACACAGCGCTGGTCAGGGACGTAACGGATACGGATCGTGGCGAAATCGGGCTGACCGGTCATCGGGCAGAGACAGGTGAACTCCGGCGCTTCGAAGGCGATCTCGTAGTCGCGCTCCGGGTTCGGATTGGGAAACGTTTCGAGGGCTTTTGATGGAGGCATGGATTCTTGGATGAATGCGGGTCCGGAAGCGACGGCGGTGAAGGTTTACTACCGTTTCACGGGTGTTCCACCACCACTCATCAGCTTCTGATTCAGTTCCTTGATGCGCTCCTGCAGCTGCGTGACCTTTGCCTGCGCATCGAGACGAAGGCGCTCGGATTCACCGCGAAGACGGGCGATCTCGGCATCCTTGTGGGATTCGCCTCCCTGCTGCTGAGAAACCTGAGAGCGGAGAAAATCGAGGTCGTGACGCATTCCCTCGATCTCTTCGTCCTTTTCTGCAAGGCGCTGCCGCCACTGGATCTCCTGCTCCTCGTAGAGACGCCTGATGTCCATCAGCTCGGTAATCTGTGAAAAATCTGAATAGCTCGGAGCCATTTCCCCTCCCTGACGGACGCGTTCCTCGATCTGCGGGAAGAGCTTGCGCACTTTCAGCGAAAGATCGTCCGGGTCGCTGGAAAGAGCCATCGCGTCCTCATAGGTGATTTTCTGGTGAACCAGCAGCGCGATCAGAGACTGATTCATCGACTGCATCCGGTAGTGACCGACCGACCCCTCCATCTCGTCGAGGATGTCCTTGGTCAGCCCTTCTTCGATCAGCTTCGCAATCCGGGGCGAGTTCTTGAGGATCTCCACAGCGGCGGTCATCCGGCCATCGAGCGACTTGACCAGCTTGAGCGAGATGATGCCGCGCAGCACGAGCGAGAGTTGCGCCCGGATCTGTTTGTGCTGGGATGGAGGGAATGCATCGACGATCCGGTCGAGGGTCTGCGCCGCACTGTTCGTGTGCAGCGTGGAGAAGACCAGGTGACCGGTCTCGGCCGCGGTGAGAACCGTCTGAATCGTCTCGACGTCTCTCATCTCGCCAACCATGATGACGTCGGGATCCTGCCTCATCGAGTTCCGCAGTGCCTGACCGAAGCTCGGAGTGTCGGTTCCGACCTCTCTCTGTGAGATTGCGGCGACCTTGTCCTGAAACAGGAACTCGATCGGATCTTCAATCGTGACGATGTGCAGCGGCTCCCGCTCGGAGACCTCGAGAATCATCCCGGCGAGCGTGGTTGACTTGCCGGCTCCGGTCGGACCGGTCACGAGCACCAGCCCGTCGGGTATCTCGGTCAGCTCTCGCACCGCAAGCGGCAGGTCGAGCGAATCGATCGACTGGATCTGAATCGGTATCCGGCGGAACACGGCGCCCACCGTGCCTCTCTGCAGGTACATATTTGCCCGGAAACGGGCAACCCCCGGCACCCCATAGCCGAAGTCGACCGACTGTGTCGCCTCGAACCTCTCACGCTGAGCTGCATTCAGCAGCGGCATGAGCAGATTTTCGAGATCGGCGGGCTTGAGAGGATCCGTCTTGATAGGGATCAGCTTTCCCCTCACGCGGACCAGAGGGGGTCTCATCGGCTTCAGGTGCAGATCCGACGCCTCCTGCTTCGCCATGTAGATGAGCAGATCGTTCAGAGAGAAGGCTGGCGCCTGCTGCTGGTCCGGAGAAACTGTCACGGCAACCGATTATAAGCGGTGAATCTCAGCGCCTGACGATCGAATCGAGGATCATCAGAAACGCTTCCTGCTGCTTCGCTTCGGTCTTGTTGATCACGGCGATCGTCTCACCAATGCGGAACCGCTTATGAAGCTCGTCGGCCGAATGTGACGAGGTCACGATAATGCGGCGCGCGGAAAGGCCCTTCTGTCTCGCATAATCGACGAACTTCTTCCCATCCATACCCGGCATCTCGAGATCGACGATGAGGAGGTCGATCGAGTCGTCGATCTTTGGAAGTGCATCGTACGGATGGCTGTACGTCTCGACCCGCACGATCTCGGAATAGCGTTCCGCCAGATAGTTCGACCAGAGGTCGCAGTAAGCCGGTGAGTCGTCGACGATGACGACCCGTTTCGTACGCGGAGACGTCATTTCCTGCGCGCGGCGGACTTGATCCGCTTCCGCGCAGCCGGCGCGGCCTCGGGCGTCTCCTCGCGCGTGTCGAATTTAACGACGCCACCCACGATCGTCGTGGCGACGCGTCCCTGAAAGGTCTGCCCGACGAAAGGCGAGTTCGCAGCCTTCGAGGAAAATTCACGCGTGACCTCCGTCCGCGCCTCCAGATTGACGATGGTGATGTCAGCAGGACTCCCCGGCCGCAACGTCCCGCCTGGAAGCCTGAAAATCCTCGCCGGGGCGCAGGAGAGAAGGTCGACGAGACGGCTCAGGTCGATCACCTGCGCGCGGACGAGATGTTCGTAACAGACGGAGAACGCCGTCTCCAGACCGATCACTCCGAACGGGGCGAGATCGAACTCGACGTTCTTCTCATCGAAGTGATGCGGCGCATGATCCGTCGCGATCACATCGACCGTACCGTCCGCGATCCCCTCGAGAAGCGCGTTGCGGTGTGCCTCGTTGCGAAGCGGTGGATTCATCTTCAGATTCGTCGAAAACGACTGCACCGCATCGTCGCCGAGGGCGATGTGGTGGGGCGTAACCTCGCAAGTGACGTGAATCCCCTCTGCACGCGCCCGACGAACGGCTGCTACCGCCCCTGCTGTCGAGAGATGCGCGATGTGCAGGTGAGCACCGGTCAGTTTCGCCAGGATGACGTCTCGCGCGACGAGCGTCTCCTCCGACGCCGCCGGAATGCCGCGCATTCCGAGGAGCGTCGAGTAGTACCCCTCATGCATGACGCCCCCCTCGTTGAGGTTGGCATCTTCTTCATGAGCGATCAGCGGGATCCCGAGCATTCCGCAATACTCGAGGGCACGTCGCATCAATTGCGCGTTCCAGACCGGCTTTCCATCGTCGCTGACGCCGACACAACCGGCTGTCCGGAGCTCGGCCAGTTCGGCCAGCTCTTCGCCTTTCAAGCCGCGGCTGACCGCCCCGATCGGGTAGACACGGCAGGCGCCGTTCCTCGCGGCTTCAGCTAATACCATCTCCGTTACGGCTCGCTCGTCGTTGGGAGGGACGGTATTCGCCATCGCGCACACCGCGGTGTAGCCGCCCGCGACGGCCGCCCTCGTCCCGGTTGCGATCGTCTCCTTCTGTTCCTGACCAGGCTCCCGAAGATGCGTATGCAGGTCGATGAAACCGGGCGTGAGGACCAGCCCCGCTGCCTCCAGCGTCTTCACGCCGTCTGCGCGTATCCGCTTGTCGATGCGGGCAACTGCGCCATCCTCGATGAGAAGGTCCAGCGTCGCGTCGAGATCCTGCGACGGGTCGATGACTCGGGCACCAGTGATGAGCAGGTTCATAGTTGAGAAGCAGGGCCGAGGGTTGAGGGCCGAGGGCCGAGGGATGAGAAGCAGGGCCGAGGATTGAGGGCCGAGGGCCGGAAGTCGGTGAGAAAGGGATCAGTGATGAGGACACCCCGAGGAACTCCGAGGAACTCCGAGGAACCGAGGAACTCAGGAAGGTAGCTCCACCCCCTCGGCCCTTCTTCACTGTTCCCCCCCGTGTGCGCCCGCCAGCAGATAGAGAACGGCCATTCTCACCGCGACTCCATTGGTCACCTGTTCGAGGATGACCGACTGTGGGCCGTCGGCGATGTCGGAGGCGATCTCGACGCCGCGATTCATCGGGCCGGGATGCATCACCAGGACCCCTTCTTTGGCCAGCCGCAACCGTTCACGCGTCAAGCCGAAGGTGCTGTGGTACTCGCGAAGGGAGGGGAAGCGAAGCCTGCCCTGCCGCTCGAGTTGAACGCGCAGCATCATGATGACGTCCGCACCCTCGACTGCCTCGTCGAGCGAGTGAACGACGCGGACTCCCATCCGCTCGATCTCGGCCGGCATCAGAGTCGGCGTTGCTGCAAGTGTGACATTCGCCTTCATCTTCGTGAGCAGGTGAATGTTCGAGCGGACGACGCGGGAATGAGTGATATCTCCGACGATCGAAACGTTCACGCCCTGCAGCCGTCCGAGGCGCTCGCGGATGGTGAAGGCATCGAGCAGCGCCTGGGTCGGATGCTCGTGCGCTCCGTCGCCCGCGTTGATGATCGAGATGTTCTCGTAACGCTCTGCCAGCATCTTCGGAGAGCCCGGATGCTTGTGGCGGATCACGATCATGTTTGGATGCATCGCCACGAGGTTGTCGGCGGTGTCCAGCAGGGTCTCGCCCTTCTCCACCGAGGAGCCGGACGCCGAGAAGTTGAGCGTATCGGCGGAGAGCCGCTTCTCAGCGATCTCGAATGAGACACGCGTCCGCGTCGAAGCCTCCATGAAGAGGTTGATCACGAGCTGGCCGCGGAGGGCCGGAACTTTCTTGACGGGCCGTTCGCTGACTTCCTTGAAGCCTTCCGCCGTATCGAGAATCAGATTGATCTCTCCGGGGGTGAGCGGCTCGATACCGAGAAGGTCTTTCGAGCGGAGAGCTGAATTGACAGTGCGCATCAGTCGGAGTTCAGAACGTCTGTGAGTCGAGCGAGGCAGCCTGACGACGTGCCCGGTGGCACCTCTTCGTCATTTCTCCATGAGTAGAACTTCGTCCTCATCGTCAGTCTCGGTGAGCTTGACCTTGATCACTTCCTCCGCGTCGGTCGGCACCATCTTACCGACAACGTCCGCATGAATCGGCAGCTCACGGTGGCCGCGGTCTATGAGCACGGCAAGCATCACCTGCTTGGGACGTCCGAAGTCGATCAGCGCGTCCAGCGCTGCGCGGATCGTTCGCCCGGTATAAAGGACGTCGTCGACCAGGACGATGATCTTATCGTCGATCGGCTCGGGCAGCTTCGTCGGCTTCACGACCGGCTGCGGGGCAATCGTCGTCAGGTCATCGCGATAGAGAGTGATGTCGAGGATGCCGAACGGAACACCCGGCCCCTCCATCAGCTCGATCTCGCGGGCAATCCTCTCGGCGATCGGCACACCACGGCTTCGGATTCCGACGACCATCAAATCGTCGATTCCGCGATTCTTCTCCACGATCTCGATCGCCATCCGGCGGATCGCGCGGTTCATACGAGGACCGTCCAGCAAACGCTTTTTTACTTTCATGAGAGTGTCCGACGAGGTCTTCCGAAGCGGCGCCGAGGATACCACGGAGGCCCTTCAATCACTGGCCTGTAACCTGCAGCCTTGCCCCATCCATGAGAGGAGCGAAGCCGAAGATCCTGCTGGTCGAGGACAATGCCGACGTCAGACGGCTCTACGCGATCGGACTGAACCAGCGAGGCTTCGAGGTCAAACTCGCGGCGAACGGAGCCGAAGCGGTCGACCGGCTCACGACCGAACATCCCGACTTCATTCTTCTCGACTGGATGATGCCACTCATGGACGGTAGCGAGGTCGTGCAGAGGCTGGACGCACAGGACGGCAATGCAGACATCCAAATCATCGTGATCAGCGGTCAGCCGCCTCCCGATGCGCTGCCACGCCGCGTCCAGTCATGGCTGACCAAGCCACTGACCGTCGAGGAACTCGTACTCGAGATCAGCCGCGTTAAGCCGGAAACCGCGCCCTCATCCTGACCCGGTCTCGCTCCCCGATTTCGAGAGCTGCAGCGACCTGAGCTAAAATCTCTGCCTGAATGGCCAGAATTCTCTTCATCGGGCTCGACGGCGCTGAAAAGAGCTTCCAGCTTCAGACGCACCGCCCCTTCACCGTCGGCCGCGATCCGGGCAACGACATCGTGCTCCGCGATCCGAAGATCTCGAGGCATCATGCTGAGATCGTCTTCGACCGCGGCTTCTTCGTCGTCCATGATCTGGCCAGCGCAAATGGGACCTGGGTCAACGGAAAGAAGATCAGAGTTGCCCCGCTCACTCATGGCGCAAAGGTGCGAATGGGCAACACATTCGGCCGTTTCTCCGAAGAGCTGCCCACCGAGGGCGACAGCGACTCGGACGCGACGAGAGCCGCTCCCGAGAGGGCGCCATTCGACCAGCCGGTCCCGCCGACAGAAGATCTCGGACCTCTCGACCTCATGCCGACTTCCGAGAACCCTCGCGCCACGTTCGTGACGGTCCCTCACGCTGAGGCGGTGGCTGTGGACGACGTAAAAAAAAAGTAGCTGAAGCCGCCAGCCCCTCCCCTTCCCAGCCGGATCCCCTGCCGGCCCGAACGCCATGGAAAGCCAGCGGCGGCGGTGTGGTCGCCCGCGGTCCGTTCGCCCACCTCCGCTACCAGTTCGCGACCGGCGTTCCGGCGGGCGACCTGGTCACGATCCGCTCCGAGCCGGGAGAAGTAGTCCTCTGCCACAGAAGCTTCACCTCCATCACCGGCACAGTTGCCTCCCTGGTCTCGGCGATCATCCTCGCGGCAGGAGCGGCATCGGCCATTTTCCTCGTGGCCGAAAAGCAGATACTGGGCGCCTCGGCGGCGGTGATGCTCACCACCGTCTTCTCTCTGTTCGTGGCCCTGATGGTTCCGAGGATTAACGTAGCGCTCTATCAGGACAGGAACCCGGTGCTCACGCTATGGCAGCAGTCCGTCTTTCCCTCGAGTTCCTGGCTCATCGCGACCGCCGAGGGAACGCCGATCGCTCTGCTTCGCCGGAGTCTGCCATCCCGGATGGGGTCGAGTCGCTGGACCATCACGCAGGATGGACGGTACGTCGGCGAACTGCGCGAGGTCGGTTACGCACGCGCGATCGTGAGAAAGGTTCTCGGAAAATTCTCGCGGCGCTATGAAACCGACATGGTGCTCGAATACGGCGGCCTTCTCGCCGCCTGCATCATTCGCCGTCCCGGTCCGAACGGCAGCGCCGACGTGCTCGAGATCATCAGCGACACACTCGACCGCCGCCTGGCAGTAGGCGCAGCCGCAATCATCTTCGGGAGGGAACCGTGATAGGGCCGAGGGTTGAGGGCCGAGGGCCGAGGCTGAGTCGAGGAATTCCGAGAAACCCCCAGAAACCGAGGAACTCCGAGGAACTCCGAGGAACTCCGAGGAACCCCGAGGAACTCCGAGGAACTCCGAGGAACTCCGAGGAACCCCGAGGAACTCCGAGGAACTCCGAGGAACCCCGAGGAACCCCGAGAAACCCCGAGGAACTCCGAGGAACTCCGAGGAACTCCGAGGAACCCCGAGGAACTCCGAGGAACCCCGAGGAACTCCGAGGAACCCCGAGGAACTCCGAGGAACCCCGAGGAACCCCGAGGAACTCCGAGGAACTCCCAACTACATCCTCCCCAGCGTAACCCCCGTGTAGTAATGCAGCAGGATACGGTCGTAGCTCCAGCCGCGGAACGCCATTCCGAACGAGCCGACCTGGCACATCCCTGTGCCGTGACCCCAGCCCTTCCCGAAGAACGTATAGCGGTCCATGCCGTCCGGATCCTTCGTCTTTTCGTAGACGAACAGATTGTCAGGAACGTTGAGCGACCACCGGATCGGCAGGCCGCGGAGCATGAATGTGCGCCCTCCCTCCGCCGTCACTTCGAGCTCGGCAATCCGTTTCGATGCATCGATCGTCACCGGGCGGATGTCGACGAGTTGCTGAATCGGATTCCGCCGGTTGATCACCGGGACCAGTTCTTCGGCGCGATAGCTGCGCGTCCAGTTCGAGAAACTCGATGTGCGGTCGAACGCAGCACCGTCGTAATTTGCGATGACCACCAGGGCGACCGGCCGGCGATCGCGCGAGAGCACGACCGTTGCGCGGTCACCGATCATCACCGGCACCCTGGCGTACTCCTGGGTGCGATCACCGAGACGCCGGAAGATCGGAGCATCCGCTGGGATCGCGTACGACGTCACCTCCCCTCGCAGCTTGAGTGAGACGTTGCGGCCCTCGATCTTCGAGATGCGCCCTTCGGCATCCGTCAGCAGGTTATGCTCGCGGATCCAGCCCAGGAGCAGAGCGTAGAGCTCCTCCCGCGGCATCGGCTCCGCGAGTGAAACGCGGTCGATGAACTGTGCCGGGTTGATGCCGTACTTGATCAGGAAGGAAGCGGCGAGGTAGGGAGCGCCGCCACTCCCCGCGGTCTGCGGAAAGAAATAACGCAGATCCTCTTCGAACATCAGCGTTCGTGCATTGCGTTCGAGCCTGAGCGCGGCCGCCAGATACGTCAGCACATCGCCACGGCGTGAGGACGCCGGCTGGACCTGAGGTCCTGCTGTGGTCATTCCGAGGAATCTCTGGGTGGCCGCCACGGCCTGAGCAACCTCTCGAGCACTCCAGCTGCCGGACGTTTCAGGAAGGCCCGAGAGTGCCGAGAAGAGCCGTGCGTTGACCTGCTGCTCGGTGAGCAGACCGCTGTCGGCGCGGCCTGCGAAGGTCAGCATGTCGTGTTCGATACATCGAACACGGCGAAGGTACGGCTCGTTGCGTCCGGGGAACATCGTTCCCACGTCACTCGTCTCCCCTCCGCAGGTTGCCGAGTAAAGGGCGTCGATCGGCTTGCCGTTATGCAGCAGGATGACGCCCGCTGTCTCCCGGACCGCCCTGGTGGAGAGTGCGTGCTCGGCGCCGAACCCGTTGTAAGCCTGACAGGCGGGACCGGGGCAGATGTCGTAGCCTTCCGCGCGGAACTGGCCCATGTTGCGGATCGCATAGGTGCGGGCAGCTACCGCCTGTGCCTTGAGCGCCTCGACCTCGTCATAGATGGAGGGTCCCATCTCGGCGGGAACGACACCGTAGAGGTATTCCTCGAGATTCAGCTCATTGACCACGTTCAGCAGTCCGCGCGGATTGATGAACAGCCGCGCGTTGCTTCGATACGGCTTGTTATCGATAGCGATCGTCTCCGCGCTCACCGGCGCGATCGTGATCGTCTGGCCGCGCAGTGTGTGACGGTCGCCTTCGTCGTCGACGAGTTCGACACGGAAATCGAACGTCTCCTCGGAGGGACGACGGACCACGAGAAGATCGCGGCCGTACCCCTGCTCGGTCAGCCGGGTCCGCGTCGGGGCTGCAGCCTCCGCACTCGCAAAGTTTCCGGCCAGAATCCGATAGGCGCCCGTCGCGGAATTGAAGACCATGTCGGTCTGGAGCCCGGTCTCCGTCCGCAGCTTCTCGACCAGCGCACGAGCGCTCGAGACGTCCGAGATCGCACTGACCTGCACCGCATGCCGGACCGTAGCAGCGGCGAGTGGCGCGGTGACGGTGAACCCTCTGCGCAGCATCGCCGGTCCGCTTTCACTGACGATCAGATAGCCATCGGCAGTCCGCGGAAAGGTCACCTGCGGCTGATCGCTCAGCAGCCCGACCTGAATCGAGGGGGAAGCAACCGGCCGTGGCTGCGACGCAACGGGAGTCAGCGCATGTGAAGGACGCACTCCCGACGCCTGAGGAGCCGGCGTGCCGGATGGTGCAGCGACGGGTGGTGGTGCGGTGGTACAGGCAGCAAGAAGAACGGCGACAAGTGCGAGGAAGACCGAGCGCATAACAACTCTCCGATCGTTTTTCGGGCCGGCGAGCACCTTCTGCCGCCAGCCAGCTGATGGGACCAGATCAGGAACCGCGGCAGCGAAGCCGCGCGGGTGAATGACGAACTTCCGCGGTCCTCTCCGGGCAGCAAAAAGCCCCCGCAGCATGAGGCGCTGCGGGGGCTCGATGAATTCAACGAATGACTGCTACGGAAGAATCAGACGAATGACGACGCGGCGATTCCGCAGACGCCCTTCGGCCGTCGTGTTGTCACCAACTGCATCGGAGACTCCACGACCTTCGACCGTGACGCGTGAGGCATCGATCGCATGGCGGCTGACCAGATAGTCACGTACCGCTTCTGCACGGCGGCGGTCGAGGTCACGGTTCGCACCGGTGTTCTCCCGGTTGTCCGTGTAGCCGATGACCAGCGCGGTAGCAGACGGCTCCTGCCTCATGCGGAGTGCGACCTCATCGAGGATCGCCTTCGCGATGTTGGTCAGGCGTGCCGAACCCGGCTCGAAGTGAATTTCGTCGGTCCGGATCTCCTGCGGCTGACGCGGCGGTACGACCGGCTCGGCCGGAGGCGGCACCGGTGCTGGTGCAGGAGGCGGTGGTGGCGGCGCAATCGGCGCCGGAGGCGGCGGCGGAGGCGTCAGGAAGAGCGGCGCGAAAGTGAGGCCGACGAGTCCGCCGATCGGGCAGGAGTTGTTGTCGGACCGCCACATCGTTGCATTCGCACGGACGCCCGCATTGAGCGCCCAGCCGCTGGTACCGAACCAGTGACGCAGTCCGGTCAGTAGATACACGGGAGTATCCGGCGAACGATCTCCACCGGTATAGAAGGTCGAGTTGACCTCCGTGATCCAGTTCGTCGTGCTGAAGATCGGCTTGTTCCAGCCGAGATCGAGACGGAACTCGTTCGGAAGCTCGAAGTCCCCTGGACCGACGATCGCATTGCCGTCACGATCGCCGCGAGCGACATAGGCAAGGGCGAGATTGCCGCTGCCGCGCGTCGCGTGAAGGCCGATACCGAAGTCGGTACCACCGGTCGCGATGCCGGAATCGTCATCGCCGGTCGGCAGCGCAACGAAAGCCGAAAGCGCGAACCGCGTCGGATTGTCGATCGGACTCAGACCGATCTTCGTCCCGAGGCGAATCGGGCCCAGACCTCTGTCGCTGAACTCCCCGACATACGGGTATCCGTTCACGTAGCCTGCGAGGTCGCCGGCGTTGTTCTCGAGACGGATGTGGGGAATCATCGCGGTGATTTCCCACCGGTCCGTGAGACCCACCCCGATCGATGCGCTGATCTGGTCATGCTCGATGTCCATGTCGCGATAGCTGCGACGGGACAGCGGTGCCAGCTCTGGCGCGGGCGCTGCGAGATAGTCGTAGTTGTTGTAATAGATCCCGAAGGACCAGTTTCCACGACGGAGGGTATCCGCCGTGATCGTCTCGAACAGGCCTGTCTGGCCCGAGACTGTCGGAGCGAAGAACCGGATACGGTCCTCGCGAAGAATATCCCCGGTAAAGTCCTGTGCATTCAGGACGGGAGTACCGAGGATCAGAAAACAGAGCAGGAAAAACGACGGCAGTCGATACTTGCTACGCAACAAGATCACACCTCCTAAGACAACTCCGCACGGTCTACGGTCCGCGACTTTCACTGCCCGCGCCGCTACAAAACGTGTGCCAGCGCGCCGTTGAACCCACACCGTAAAGGGCTCAACCCCTTGACTTTACCATAGCTTCCGGGCCACGGTATGCGCCGTCTTCACCCGGAGAGGACCCTGTTCGCGATGCGAAAACTTCCACTCACACTTGCCGTTGCGGCAATTCTTACGTGTGTCGTTGCCGCATCGGCGCAGACCGACCCTCCTTCTGATCCTTCCCTGATTCCTCCCTCCGCTCTTGAAACTCCTTCGGCTCTTGAAACTCCGGCAGATCCTCCGGCAGATCCTCCACGGACGCCGCCGTCAGATCCTCCACAGACCCCGGAGGTGCTGTCGGATGCTGCAAGTGCGGCCTACGAGCGACGCGACGCGCTCCCTACCGTCAACGTCTATCTGCCCGAAGGGCAGGCGAGCATCCGTCTGCGGAAGCTGATCCGGAACGTGCTGTTCGAGAGTCAGATCGACTACGAATTCGTCAATGGCGACATCTCCACGTTCCTCCGCTACAAGTACTACGCGCGAAACTACACCTATCGCCTCGGCGTTTTCGACTCGATCGACTTCCCGGACATCGGCGCAACGAGCACCAATGAATTCGAGCGTGTGCGAGGCGGGCTGCTGCTGTTCGGCATTCCGAAGGACTACGACACCCGCTACTTTTTTCTGATTCAGAACGATCGCCTCACATTCGGCGACTCGGACCGCCCCGACGACCGGAAGAACAACATCTACGCGAAAGCCGGGTATCAGTACGGGACCCAGTTCGATGAGCGGATGAACTCCATCGTCGGCGAGCAGCGCGGCCGGCTGACTCCCGTACTTACCGCGTTTCGCGATATCGGGCCGCAACGCACAGGCCTGGCTGCGGCGTTGACCCAGTCGTCACGCGTCGCCACCGGTGACTACTCCTACACGAAGTTCGAAGCTGAAGCACTCCGCCGTTTCGACCTGACACCGCTCTCGTTTGTCTTCTCCCGCCTGCACGTCGGCTCGTTTCTCGCCTACGACAGGCTCCCCACACCGCCGCTTCGCGACCGCGATGGCGACGGCGAGCTCGATCCGACTCCTCTCTGGGAACACTATGCGATCCCACAGTACGAGCTCTTTCGCCTCGGTGGACGGGAAGCTCTCAAGTCGATCCGGATCGAGAATGCCTCGGTCGGCACCCAGGAGATTCACCTCACCAACGAGCTGTTCGTGCCGGTGTTCCGCAACCGCGACTACAAGGTAGGCCCGCTCTACTGGAACACGCTCTACGCGATTGCCTACGTCGGTGCCGGGACGGTTGGGTTCGAGCGGAAGGATGTCGTCCAGACCAGCCGGATCGTCGTCGATGGCGGCATCGGTACCGAGTCAGCCATCACCTTCCGTGACTTCGACGTCTACCTCAGCGTAATCGTCGCGCACACGATCCGGCATCCGGAAGAGATCGACGGCGGTACCCGCATCCGCTTCTCGGTCCGCACGGTTCGATAGATACGCGGGGCCGAAACCTTAGGATTCGCGTCTCAGAGGTCGGAGAGAAAAGCCGGGCTCGGGCTCGGAGAGGCTCACTGGGCCGGGCGGCGGGGTCTTGAGAAGTTTGGTGAGCATCTGTTTGTGAGCATCTGAACGATGCGTTCGAAAAGAGCCTGTCGTCATACGGCGCAGCGTTCAACTTCGACTGCCGTCAAGAACAACTGCCCTTTCGCGCGTCAGATATTCACGCGCGCGACGCCTTTCCCGGACCCGCGCCCGCGCCCGAGCCGGCGCCCGGCCTTTGACTCCCAGGTTTCAAAACGTCCAAAAAAAAAATGAGGCCGGGTTTCCCCGGCCTCTCTCTGCGTTCCCAAACCGGCGTGGACCCGGTATCGCAGATGATTCCAAGTCATCAGTAACGCTCGAAGCTCGCCTCGATGGCTCGGACGCCGTCGATACCCCGCAGCACCTGCAGCGCAACGTCCTTCTGAAGCTCGTGACGAACCCGCCCGGCCAGACGGATCACGCCCTGCCGCGCGTCGACCTTGAACTCGCATCCGTCGAGTGCGCGGTGGAACCCGAGCTCGTGCTGCGCCGCCCGCTCGATGGCCGCGTCATTGTGCCGGACGGTCTCGATGAGATTCGCAACCCGCGAGTACCCGAGTTGCCTTGCATGAGCGCCTACCTTTTCGGCGTCTTCCTGCGACGCGGCGCGTCCACGGATCAGAACGACCCCGGCGATCTCGTAGACCTCGAGCCGCTCGATCGCGGCACCGGCGCTCCGGAAGGTTGCTGTCAGATCGACCGGGTCGGAACTTGCTGCCGTGAGCGGAACCGCTCCACCCCAGATGACTGCGATGGCAAACAACATGGTGGTTGTGCGCATCATTGTGGTTGTCATTCTCCTGAAGGTCCGTTTAGCAGTGGACATGCCAGCGGACGGCATCGCTGCATCTCAACGACTTACATTGCCTGTACAGCAAAAATTGCGGCTTTCTGATGCGTTCCTGATGCGGTTTCCACTCCGCCGGAGGTATGCTGACCGGGCACAGCCGTTGCTGAGGAAATCGCCATGCGACGCGTACTTGCTCTGATCGGAATCTTCGTGCTCGTCACTCTCGCGCTGACGCTGCTCTGGAGGGTGCACGTCCATCATCTACGAGCCGCGCCACTCGAACCGGACCTGGCGATCGAGAGCGTTCGAATGGAGATCGCTCCGCCGTTCTCTCACCAGTAAGATCGTCACGCAGCCGGTACAATATCGAGATGCCCGCGATCCACGTTCTTCCTTCCGATCTCGTCAACCAGATCGCCGCAGGAGAAGTCGTGGAACGGCCGGCATCTGTAGTCAAGGAGCTGGTCGAGAATGCTCTCGACGCCGGTGCGACGACGATCGACATCATTCTCGAGAACGGAGGTCGCAAGCGGATCGAGATTCGCGACGACGGCTGCGGAATGTCCGAGCGTGATGCCCATCTCGCGATCGAGCGCCACGCAACCTCCAAGATCCGCAACTTCGACGACCTTACGAACGTCCGCACACTCGGCTTCCGTGGTGAAGCGCTCCCCTCGATCGCTTCCGTGTCGCGCTTCACCCTGACCACGGCAGACACGCCGAGCGGAAATGCGACCGAGATCGACTGCGACCCTCTGACCGGTCAGCGATCGGCTCGCCCGGCAGCGCGCGATCGCGGCACGACGATCTCGGTACGTGAGCTGTTCGAGAACGTACCCGCGCGCCGTAAGTTCCTTCGGAGCGCCGACGCCGAGTTCCGTTCGATCGTCACCGTCGTCTCTTCCTACGCCCTCCCGTTTCCCTCCCGCGCCTTCCGTCTCGAGCATAACGGGCGCGTCGTACTCGATCTCCCGGCCGCTACCAGTGGTAGAGAACGCGTCCTTCAGATCATCGGGAGTGCAGCTTCCGAGCATCTGGCCGACATCGACATTCAGATCGGCGAGACACAGGCCTCCGGCTTCGTCACACGTGGGCTTCGGTTCGGAAGCCGTCGCAACCAGTTCTTCTTCGTCAATGGACGCCTGGTGAAAGACCGCGTCCTGACCCACGCGGCCAATCGCGCCTGCGACGCGTTCGACTTCGATGGCCATCCGGCGATCGTCCTCTTCCTCGATATCCCTCCCGAGCTGGTCGACGTGAACGTTCATCCTGCGAAGACCGAAGTGCGATTCCGCGATTCGTCCCAGGTCCACGTCGCGGTCGAACAGGCAGTCAAAAGGGCTCTCGGGGGAGCGCAGGAAGGGGCAACCCTCATTCGGGATACGGCCGAGGACGCGCCAGGCGATTCCTTCAACCCGTTCCAGCCCGGGACTCCGCTGTTTGCGCCGGTTCGTCACGACGATGGAACCTCTCGCTGGAGTCCCGCCTTCACCCCCCTGTTTCAGCGTACCCCGATCGTCCAGCCACCGCGGGAGAGCCAGACGACTGCGATCGAGCAGACCTCGGTCGGTCTGGAAGAAGAAGCGCCGCAACTCGGCGATCTTCACGGACGCGTCATCGGACAGTACCGGATGAGCTACATCCTCATCGACGCGCCGGGTGGCCTCCGCCTCATCGATCAGCACGTCGCCCATGAAAGGGTTCTGTACGATCGCTACCTTACCCGGCTCGAAGCGCGCGAGCCGCTCTCGCAGCGTCTGCTTACTCCGATGCTCTACGAGAGCGGTGCCTCCGAATGCGCCGCTCTCGAGTCGCATCTCGAGGAGCTGCGAGCCGTCGGATTCGAGATCGAACGCTTCTCAGGCAACGCGTTCGCTATCTCCGCGGTCCCTCCCGAGCTCCCAAGGAACGACGTCGACGGCTTTCTCCGCAAACTGATCGACGCCTCGCTCGAAGAAAAGTCGTCGCACGTCGTTCAGGTCCGCGAAAGGATCGCCGCCTCACTCGCCTGCCAGGCTGCGATCAAGGTCCACCGCCCACTGAGCGGCGAAGAGATGGCTCGCCTCACGGCCGAACTGCTCCGCTCTTCCAACCCCTACGCCTGCCCTCACGGCCGTCCGATCATCGTCGACATCCGTCATCTCGACATCGAGAAGCATTTCCATCGCAAGTGATCCGGCCAGCTCATGACGTTCGGCCAGCTCATCGCCAGACTGAACCCGTCGCGCCGGATTGCGGCGGCAGCGCTGGGTCGCATGGGCGAACGACGTGCGGCGTGGTTCTATCGCCTCCGCGGCTACTGGATCCTCGACCGCAACGTGCGCCTGCCGGGTGGAGAAATCGATCTCGTCGTGCAACGCGGAAGGACCATCGTCATCGCCGAAGTGAAATCACGACAGACCCTCACCGCAGGCGAGGGGCACGAGGCGGTCGACCGTGAGAAGCGCGAACGGATGATCCGTCTCGGCGATCAGTACGCCGCCCGCCGGCCGCTGGCCCGACTTCGCTACGACATCCTCTCGCTCCAGTGGACCGGGCGAAGGTTCATCGTCACGCATTACCCCGACGCCTTCCGCCCGATCGCCGACGCAAAAAGGCCGTGGATCTGGCGGGCGTAGCGACGCATTTCTCTCCTACCCTGCGGTGCTTTTTCTCAGCGTACGAGCGCCCAGATTCGAGATTTGTCGCCCCTCTCCCCGCTCGGCGGGGAGAGGGTGGCCGAAGGCCGCGTGAGGGGCTGCGCCACTGGCTATGGTCGAGCAAGCTGCGTCTTTCCTTCCGCGGCTTGCCACCATCCACCAGCACCGCTACTCTGCGTCCGTGCAAGCCCTTCGCGCCATTCTGTCTGTCGACGATAAGCGCATCGCCCACACGATGGTCGAATCGATTCTCGCTCCCTACGTGCTCGAAGGAACACGAATCGTCCATGCGTACGACGGCCTCGAGGCGCTGCGTGCGCTGGTCGATCATCCTGAGATCGACCTGATCCTGCTCGACATCAACATGCCGGTGATGAACGGTCTCGCGTTTCTCGAGCAGAAGCAGCGGACACAGTTCGCCTCGATCCCGGTGATCGTGGTGACGAGCGAGGGCGAGCGCCGCGACGAGGCGGAGCATGCGATCGCACTCGGCGCGACGAGGGTGCTCTCGAAGCCTTTCGGCTACCAGGAGCTCGATGCCTGCGTGCGCTCGATCTTCGTCGACTGGCTCGACGCCGAGTAGCCCGCTAGTGCTCCCCAAAGAACTTTTGAGAGTCAAAGACCGGGCCCGTGAAAGAAATACCGATCGGTTCGCCGATTTCGGAGTGAGCCCTTGCCTTTCGACCACGAGAAGCTCGACGTCTATCAATTGGCCATCGAGTTCGTCCAGGTTGATCAAGTCTCGCCGCCCGATCGAGAGAGCACCCGGGCCCGCGCCCGCGCCCGAGCCCGGTTTTGACTCACAAAACTTTGTCGTTCAGAAATCAGTAAGTGTTTAGTACAGAAGGTACCGCTGCCGTCTCGCCGCGAACTCCTCGATCTCCGGTCGCCACAGCTCGCGGATCTCATCAAGTCCTTTCCCTTCCCGGATCGCATCGATCGTTGCCGGATGCCGCAGCAGACGATCGACCTTCTCGACCGTGAAGTGCGACGGGTAGAGTCGGTGTAGGACCGAGGCGAATGTCACGCCCGCTTCCACTGCGTGGAACGCCTCCCGGTCGGTCACCGTCAGACGAACTCCCTCACAGCGCTGACCTGCGAACACACTTGCATCGGGTGTGAAGACGACCGGGGCAAGATCGATTCCGGCGATCGCCAGCGCACCCAGCTCGCGCGCGAGAACCGCCCCCTCGATGTATGGAGCACCAAACAGCTCGAACGGCGTTGCGGTCCCTCGACCGACCGAGACCTCGGTCGCCTCGAGAAGTCCGACGCCGGGGTAGAGCGTCGCCTGCGCCAGGCTACGCATGTTCGGTGAGGGATTGATCCACCGCTGGCCGCTCCGGTCGAACCAGAGGTCACGCGACCAGTTGCGCAACGCAATCACCTCGAGCTCGACCTCGATCGAACGCTCGGCCCGGTACATCCGCGCCAGCTCTCCGATGGTCATGCCGTGCCGGACGACGATCGGATGCCACGCCGTGAACATCGACTCGCCTGCACGGATCGGCCCTTCGACCTTCTGACCGCCAATCGGGTTCACCCGATCGAGGACGATGAAACGGATGCCGGCCTCCCCTGCTGCCTCCATCGCCAGTCCCATCGTCGATATGTAGGTATAGAACCGCGTGCCGATGTCCTGAATGTCGAAGACGAGCGCGTCGAGTCCCTGAAGCTGCTCGAGCGCCGGCTTTCTTCGCTCCCCGTAGAGACTGTAGATCGGCAGCCCGCTGATGCTGTCGACACTGTCATCGACCTTGTCGTCCAGCAACCCACGGATTCCATGTTCGGGACTGAACAGCGCCACGAGCTCGACTTCGCGCGCTGCACGCAAAAGGTCGATGGTCGGATTGCCGTACGAATCGATACCGGTGTGATTCGTCACCAGGCCGACACGCAGTCCGCGCAGAGCCTCGAACCCCGCGGCCGAAAGTACGTCGATCCCGTTCTGCGTGTCGCCGGCAGTCGCGGTGCCGAGGTTGCCGGGACGCGGAGAGATCCGCGGGGCGACGGCGCGAAAGTCGAAGCCGCTGACAGCCTCCGCCACCGCGGTTCCCAGCTCCTGCTGAAGGGAGACGACGCCTCCCGTACCGTCCGGATGAACGCGGTTCGACAGAAAGACGTAGAAGGTCTCCGACACCGGATCGACCCAGAAAAAGCCGCCGGTCCACCCTGTATGCCCGAACGATCCAAGCGGAAAGTACGCGCCGCGCGGCCGGCTGTAGTTCGAATCGAGATCGAACCCGCCGGCGCGACGCACCGCGACCCCTTCCGGCGTCTGCACCGACGTCATCAGCCGCACGGTGTCCGGCGCAAAGACCCGCACACCATCGAGCGTTCCACCGGCCAGCAGCATCCGCGCAAAGCGCGCAAGGTCCGCGGCCGTACTGAACAACCCGGCATGTCCCGCAACCCCACCCATCCGCCGTGCGGTCGGATCGTGAACCTCGCCATGCAGCATCCTTTCCTCGGCCTGCTGCGTCGGAGCGATGCGGCCGCGCCACGACGGATCGGGCAGGAAACGCGTATCTCTCATCCTCAGCGGCTGAAAGATCACGCGCGTCGCGAACTGGTCGAGCGACTCGCCACTGACCTGCCGCACCACTTCACCCAGAAGGATGTAGTTGATATCGCTGTATCGGAAGACATAGCCAGCCTTCGTGACCGGAATCTCAGCGAGCGCCAGGCCGATCCCATGTGCGTAGCCGCTCCAGGCGGGAGAAAGAGGCAGGCCCGGTCGCAACCCCGAGGTATGAGTCAGCAGGTGACGAATCGTGATCGCCTCGCGCCCGTCGCCGATGAATGCAGGAAGGTGACGACTCACCGGATCGTCGATCGAAAGCGCGCCGCGCTCCTGCAGGAGGTAGATCGATGGCGCGGTCGCAATGACTTTGGTGATGGAGGCGACGTCGTAGATCGTATCCACGCTGGCAGGCGCCTCGACCGGCACGATCGAACGCTGGCCATACGCCCTCGCATAGATTCCTCCTCGCCGCTCCACATGAACTACGCCACCCGGAGTCCGTCCCGCCTCAATCGCCGACTCGATCACACGATCAACGTTCGCCAGCCCCTCGGCGGAAAAGGGCGACGGAGCCGTTGAGGTCGCGCACGCGGCAAGCGTGAGCAACAGCAAGAAATTGAAAATTGAAAATTGAAAATTGAAAAGGGGGAGAGTGACGACTCTGGTCTTCGCGTTTCGGACGGGCATCGTGATGATTCTTATTCAGGCGGGCAGAAACACGAAGTTGAAAGTTGAAACGATGCGGAGAGAGCGAGATGCGTCTCTGCGTACCTGTCAATTCAAATTCTGTCCGAAGGCGTGATTCCTCTGTACTAACTCATCTGGAAGATCGCCGCGCCACGAATGAATTCTGTCACCTGCCTGTCATCCTGCCTGTCATCCCGAGCGGGTGGCGGGCGGGTAGCGAGGGATCCCTGAATCGACGACCGGGCAGGAACGGGCGCCCATCAGGCTTGCGTATCGCTCGATCGTGGGTCGTCGGCAAGGGATCCCTCTCCGTCCTCCGCCCCTCACACCCACACACCCGCCCCCGGGGCTCCGGCGGCTCGGGAGGACAGGCAGGATGACAGGCAGGTGTCACCCCGAGCGGGCGGGTGGGCGGGCATGCGAGGGGCCTGGCAGGCTGCGTACTCCGTAACCCGTAGGGCATAGCGAGTGCGGCTACCAGAGAAAGGCGCAGCTCGCCGACGACGCTC
>DASVLC010000378.1:0-23352 GCA_036385045.1 Thermoanaerobaculia bacterium
ACCTCACGCCGGCTGGCCGGGTGCTCCCGTCCGCACTTCGTGGTTGCGGTGCAGGCAGTCGCCGATGATCTCGATGAAGCGATCGAGGTCGAACGGTTTGAGGATGGCGTTGCAGACGGTGTGCGGCGGGATCTTGTCGACTCCTCGCTTGCCGGCCGCGGTGAAGACGACGATGTGGGGGGTGACCTCGGGAAAGCGTTCGATCACCTGCTCGATGAACTCGTAGCCATTCAGCCGCGGCATCATCAGGTCGAGGAGGATCAGGTCGAAGTGATTGCCCTCCTGGAGCTTCTGCAGGCCGGCCACTCCATCCTCCGCGACCTCCACCTCGAACTTCATCCGCTTCAGCACAGCCTGAAGGAGGACGCGAATCGCCAGATCATCGTCGATGACCAGTATTCTGCTGCCTGTTCCATCGAGTTTCGGCACGGTCATAAGTCTATCTTCCAGCATAGTATGCGAGAGCCATACCGACCTGAGGCGTGTTAACGATACGGCTGAAGCCGCATGACTGCAATGGTGAGCGAACGACCAGAGGAAGAGGACGAGCGGCAGCGCTTTCCGTTCAGACCGTGGGTACGAAGGGCCGGCCTGTCGATCGTTCTCGTCTCGGCGCTCCTGACGGCAATTGTTGCGCTTGCGCTGCTCCTCGTTCCCTCCGCCCGTTATGGCTGGCTGGGTGAGCCGTTCGTCTGGATCTATGTCGGAACCCTCTGGGCCGGCGGTCTGAAGGTCTGGAGCGGGACCCGGCGACCTGTCGCGGAAATGGATGCGCGGAACCTGACGCTCCGTCCCCTCCACCAGTTCGGATCGAAGGTGATCTCGTGGAACTCGGTGAGCGGGACCGAGCAGATGATGGGGGGCGATCGGCTGATCGTCTATCACGACACCCCCCGAGGGATGCGCTTCGTGGCGCTGAACCTGAACCTCGTCAAGGGGCGGCGTGATTTTCTGATGCGGCTGGACGGACGTCTGCTCGCCGAGGGGTTCACTGAGCGGATCGTCGAGCGCTCGCGCTACCTGTCACGCTGACGGCTTCGTTGCAGCAGCGCACCACTCTGCGCCAGACTACGCGGCGCATGAAGCCGAAGCAGGAGATCGAGAAGCTACGCGCGGAGATCGAGCGGCACAGCCGCCTCTACTACCTCGAAGCGAGAACGGAGATCAGCGACTACGAGTTCGACCAGATGCTGCGGCGACTCGAGGAACTCGAGCGCGAGCATCCGCAGTACTCGGATCTCAATTCTCCGACTCAGCGGGTTGGCGGCGCGCCTTTCACCGACTTTCCGACCGTCATCCACGACCCGCCGATGCTGTCGATCGAGAACGCCTACTCGGTAGAAGAGCTCCGCGAATGGGATGCACGCGTCCGCCGCGGCCTGGGCCGCGAGGAGTTGGAGTACGAGGCGGAGATGAAGATCGACGGTCTCTCGATCTCGCTTCTCTACGAGAAGGGGGCGCTTACCAGGGCGGCGACGAGAGGCGACGGCGTTCGCGGTGACGACGTGACGCCGAACGTCAGAACGGTTCGCACACTGCCGCTGAAGATCCCGGCCGATTTCGAGCGGCTCGAGGTGAGGGGAGAGATCTTCATCTCGAAGGCCGATTTCGCGAAGCTGAACGAGGCAGCCGAGGATGCTGGTGAGGAGCCGCTCGCCAACCCGCGCAATGCGGCCGCCGGATCGCTGCGGCAGAAGGATCCGAAGCTTGTGGCGCGCCGGCGCCTCAGTGCCTACGTCTACCACCTGGTGAGGGCCGACGAGCTACGCGTCGAGTCGCAGATCGCGGCGTACGAGTTGCTCGACCGGCTCGGCTTTCCTACGAATCCGCAGCGGACGCTCTGTAACTCTCTCGAAGAAGTCGAGGAATTCATCGAGACCTGGCGCGAGCGGCGGCACGAGCTCGCATTCGAGATCGACGGCATCGTCGTGAAGGTCAACCGGCGCGAAGATCAGCTCGAGCTTGGTGCGACATCCAAAGCTCCGCGATGGATCGTCGCCTTCAAATATCCGCCGGAAGCGGCGCGCACGATCGTCCGCGCGATCAATCTCTACGTCGGGCGGACTGGCGCCGTCACGCCGGTGGCCGAGTTCGATCCGGTCCGCCTTGGCGGAACGAAGGTCGTGAATGCGTCGCTCCACAACTTCGAAGAGCTGGCGCGCAAGGACGTGAGAATCGGAGACACGATCGTCGTCGAGAAGGGGGGAGACATCATCCCGAAGGTCGTGGAGGTAATAGCCGACCAGCGTCCCCGCGGGGCCGCACCCTTTCCAACGCCGACGGTCTGTCCTTCCTGCAGCGAGCCGCTGCACAAGTTCGAGGAGGAGGTTGCGGTCCGCTGCGTGAATCAGGGTTGCCCGGCGATCGTGCTCCAGTCGATCACGCACTTCGCCTCACGAAAGGCGATGGACATCGAAGGGCTCGGCGATCAGACCGTCACGGCCCTGCTCGCCGCCGGTCTGGTCACCGACTACGCCTCCGTGTTCGAGCTGACCGTCGAGCAGGTCGCGGCGCTCGAGCGGAAGGGAGAGAAGTCGGCGAAGAAGCTGATCGACAACATCGAGGCTTCGAAGCATAACGAGCTCTCACGGTTCATCTTCGCCCTCGGAATCCGCTTCGTCGGCGAACGTGCGGCAAAACTTCTGGCCGCCCATTTCGGTTCCATTGATGCGCTGATGGACGCAACTGCCGAAGAGCTCGTGAGCATCGACGAGATCGGACCGAAACTGGCGGAGTCGATCACCTTCTACTTCTCGGTCCCCGCGAATCGCGAACGTGTCGAGAAGATGAAGCGTCTCGGCGTCGCTCCAGTTCATGTCATGACGAAGACGGGCGACCGGCTCGCGGGGAAGACGGTAGTCGTCACCGGTACGCTGAACCGCTTCTCTCGCGACGAGATCCACAGGCTGGTCGAACGCGAAGGGGGGAAGGCGTCGGGCTCGGTGTCGGCGAAAACGAGCTACCTCGTCGCGGGCGATGCGGCAGGGTCGAAACTCGACAAGGCGAAGGCGCTGGGCGTACCGGTTTTGACGGAGGATGACTTTCTGGAGCTGGTCGGCGAGGGTTAGGGGGGGTCCTGCGCCGGAGGCGCTGTTGCCGGTAGCCAGGGGTTGCGCGCTTGCGCGCTACCCCTGGAACCAGGTGCAGGAGCAATCGTGCCCCGGCAGGGGCTCATGCACAGGCGCGCCGCAGCACGTGCCCCTACCGGGGCACAACAACGCAACCGATTCTCACCAGGCGTAGGCGCTCGCGCGCCGACCCCTGGCTACCGGCACCAGCGCCTCCGGCGCACAGGCTAGCGAGCGCGCGTAAGCATCGCCGTTCGGCGGCGACGTGACGAACGTGGTGCCGAGTGGGATCTCATCAAGCACCGGTTAGGCCCTCGCAGTCGTAACCAGCCGCACCGCAAACCGGTGCCGCGAACTCCCACATCGTGTGGGGATTCCCTACATTTCCGAGAGTGCCACGAGTTGTCGCAATCGTGCCTAACACGAACGTCGTGAACGGGTTGCGCTGATTGCCCGCGCAGGCACGTTCCTTGACCTTAAGTCCCCTCGGCGAGGCGCGAAAATCACGCCCGCAAACGGAGGCTGAGTCATGACTGAAATGGAAGTTCTCGAGCTCAATTTCGCCAACGCGGCGCTCGGTATCGCGACCCTGATCTGTGTCCTCATGGTGGCCTGGGCTACCGCTGCCGAAGTACTCGGACGGATCAAGGCTCGTTCACACGCACATGCGGCCACAAACGATCATCACCTCTTCACCGTCCCTGGGCTCGGTCTGACGATGGCCGACGGCGGCGAGAAGGTCGACGAAAAAACTCAGGAGCCCTCAACGAAGTAGGCCTGGCATCCGGTCACTGACCGGAGCCGCCGTCAGGCGGCAGGAGTCGGCGATGAAATGTCCATTTCTCCGCGATGCCAGCGTGAAGTACTGCGAGGCCTCGGCCTATCGCAAGATGATTCTGAAGGCCGGTGGCGATGCGGCGGCCGAACGCTGCTCCTCACCGGCCTGGATCGAGTGCCGGGCGGCCGCATCGCGGCTGTTCGACACCGTTGTTCAGGATCACTGCCCCTTCCTTCACGAGGCTCAGGCCGAGTTCTGTGGGGCCGCACCACTCGTGAAGTACATTCCGGCTACCAACGATCTTCTCTCGCACTGCAACTCGGATGGGCATCTCTACTGCGAGCTCTATCTCACACTCGCCGATCCGCAGGGAGAGCGACGCCCTCACTCTCCACAGACAGGAGACGTCGCGCAGATCCCTCGCGTGAACGGGATGCCGGTTCCTCCACATCTCTCTTATGCACCGAATCACATGTGGCTCGATGTTGCCGACGATGGAATCGTTCATATCGGACTTGACGCATTCGCGGCACGAGTGATCGGAACGATCGACCGGATCAGCTTTCTGACGGCGACACGACCGGTTGCTGTGCTCTCGGTAAACGGCGTCGATCTGCAACTGACGTTTCCGAACCCGCTTCGCGTCACCGCGGCCAACGTTTACCTCCGGACGAATCCGGAGAAGGTCATCGAGGACCCGTACGGGGCGGGATGGCTGTTCGAGGGAATGGCGGGAGGCGAAGGCTCGCGAATCCGTGAGGGGCTGCGCGACGGCGCTCACGCGGTGGCGTGGTTCTGCGCGGAGTCCGCCCGGCTCGACCAGTTCGTACACCTGCGTGCAGCAATGCCGGACGGTGAGGGCGAGGCCTTCATGAACGACGGCGGCAGCGTAGTGGAAGGAGTGAGCCGGCATCTCGATCGAGACGACCTGCTCGCTCTCATCAACGACTTTTTCTCAATGCAACAAACCTGGAGGGGAACGTGGTGAAGCTCCGTGGGTTTGCTCCGTTCGCGGTGGGAGTCATCGTCGCCCTGGTGGGTGGCTGGGTGGCATACCCACGCGTGCTCTACCGGCAGATCGAGCAGCCGGCGCAGTTCAGTCACAAGGTGCATGTCGGTGAGGCGGTCGGGCTCTCGTGCGAGGACTGTCATTTCCTCGAAGCCGACGGCAGGTTCAGCGGAATTCCTCCTCTGGAGAACTGCGCCGGATGTCATTCCGAGGTGATTGGAGAGACGGCGGCGGAGAAGCAGCTCGTCGAAGAGTACGTGTCGAAGGGACGTGAGATCCCGTGGCTGGTGTACTCGCGCCAGCCGGAGAACGCGCGTTTCGCGCACGCTCCACACGTGAAGCTCGCCGGAATCGCGTGCGAGCGATGCCATGGTCCTCACGGAGAGAGCCACGTACTGCGGCCTCTCGAGCGAAACCGGCTCAGCACGTACAGCCGCGACGTTGAAGGCTTCAGGCTTGCGCGTCTCCGGATCGACGAGCACGAGAAGGGGATGAAGATGGATGTCTGCTCGGACTGTCACCGCGAGCGAGGCGTCGAGCAGAGCTGCCTGACGTGTCACAAATAAAGGAAGGACGACCGATGAAGATCGATGTGACGCGACGTGACCTGCTGAAGTTCGCTGGCGGAGCGGCGGCTGGAGTGATGCTGACTCCCGCTCCCTGGAAGGCGATCGACGACCTTGCGATCTGGACGCAGAACTGGAGCTGGATTCCGGTGCCGCCGAAAGGACCGGTAACGAAGCGGGCGACGGTTTGTTCGTTATGCCCGGCCGGTTGTCCTGTCGAGGCGCGCTGTGTCGGTGGGCTGCCGGTCAGCCTGCGCCGTCTCGGCGCGGCTGATGCCGGAGCTCTCTGCACGCTCGGACTCACCGGGCACCACCTCGCCTATCACCCGGCGCGGCTGACTGCTCCTGCCCGCATCCTGCACGGAAGCGAGGGATCGCGACGCGTTCCGGTCCCGCTCGATACCGTGATGGGCGCGATCGTCCGTGAGATCGGCGCAGCGGGCGTCGATCGGCGCGTCGCGGTGCTCGACATGCGCCCCGGCCGAAGCGTCTCCTGGGCCTGGCGCCGTCTGCTCGACTCGATACCGGGTGGGGTCCTCATCCCCTCGCCGGCGCGAGAAGGCAGCAGCCTGAACGCCCTCGAGGCGATGAAAGGCAGCGGCTCGTACGGAATCGATCCCGGCAACGCCCGGACGATCCTCAGCTTCGGTGCCCCTCTGGCAGAAGGGTGGGGTGCACCCGAGTCGACCTATCGGCTCCTCGGCGGGGCTCAACGCGACTTGCGGCTGATTCAAGTCGAGCCGCTACTGTCGCGAACTGCGCAGGCCGCTGATCTCTGGCTCCCCGCGAGACCTGGAACCGAGACCGCCCTTGCGTTAGGCCTTGGCCATCTGCTGCTCAGAGGGCAGGCAGGTGCGGGAGCAGGTGCTGCCGATCTCGAGGCCTACTCCGCTCTGACCGAACGCTTCACGCCAGAGGCAGTCGCCGCGCTGACCGGCGTGCCGGCCGCGCTGCTGGTGCATGCCGCGCGCAAACTGATCGAGAACGGACCTTCGCTCGTGATTGCCGGCGATGACGCCGGAACAGGACGTCTCGGAAGAGTCTGCGAAACGGCGATCATGGGGCTGAACCTCCTTCTCGGCGACGCCGGAAGGTCTGGCGGCGTCGTGGCGCGTGCCGCCCTGCCGGCTCCCTTCGAGACTGGCTCACTTGCGCCTGAAGTGGAGCTCGACCGCATTGACGACCGCTCCATCGGTCTTCTGCTGATCGATGCATCCGAAGGGGATCTTCCGATGCCGTGGCGGGTGATGCAGCGAAAGCTCGCTGAGAAAGCGGTGATCGTCGCGATCTCGCCCTATCTCGCCGGAACGACGGAGCGCGCCGACTACGTCATTCCTTCGGCGGCGTATCTCGAGACCATTCACGAGATGCCGACACCGTTCGACTCTCCGGTCGCCTCGATCCGCCTTTCGGCCCCGCTGATTGAGCCTCGCGTCGCAGCAGTGGATGCCGGCGAATTCGTCAGGAGAATCGCAGCCGCGGCACAGATCGATCTTCCGGAGGAATGGGAAAGCTCCGAGTGGCTGATGAAGGCGCGTGTATCGCGCATTCATGAAAGTGGAGTAGGAAATGTCACGACACCCGCGGATGGTGCGGTTCAGAACGTGTCGGAGCTGAGTTCCGCGGACGGCCTGTGGGACGCGCTTCTGGCAGGAGGCCACTGGCAGTCGGAACGCGAGGAACCTGCTGCCTCACCGTACCTGCTGCTTGGAGGTATCGCTGAGAGTCGGTGGCTCGCCGCCACGTCCGACCGTGCAGCCCAGTTGACTGCCGTCTTCCATGTGCCGCGCGATGTCAGTGCGTCGGCGGCCGTCTCGCCCGTCGTGACGAAGATCTATCAGGAGTCGGGTCTCCGCGAGGCGGAGCGCGTCGCGGTCAATCCCGTCACTGCACAGGCTCTCGGTCTGAAGCGGGGCTCGCGAGCGAAGCTCGTGACCGCTGCGGCTGAAATGGGCGTGAGCCTCGTGACCGACGATGCCGTGATGCCGGGAGTGATCGATGTCCAGCCAGGTCCGACCGCGACCGCCCTCGGCGTCAAACGAAAAGGGGAGCAGCACGGACTGTTCGATCTCTTCGCGGCTGATGAAGAAGGTGCCTGGCGATCGATGAACGCAACGCTGGTGGAGGTCTAGATGAAACGGACGGAGCCGAAGTCGCGCTATGGAATGGTCATCGATCTCGATCGCTGCAACGGATGCGGTGCCTGTTCGGCCGCATGCGCCGTGGAGAACAACATCCCCCCGGCGCAGCCGGGTGTGAACGAGCGCACAGGGCTGACCTCGATGCGGGTCTACCGCGCAAGCAATGGGCGGGCGTTTCCGGATCACCGCACGGTCTATTTCCCGGTGTCGTGTCAGCACTGCGGAGAGAAGACGCCGTGTGTATCCGTCTGTCCGCAGAACGCAGTGGACGTCAACCCGACGAACGGGGTCGTGAGTCAGGTGCCGGCGCGCTGCCTCGGGTGCCGCTACTGCATGGCGGCCTGCCCTGTCCGCGCGCGTTATTTCAACTGGTTCGATCCGGAATGGCCGGAAGGGATGGACAGAACGCTTAATCCGGACGTCTCTGTGCGGATGCGCGGCGTGGCGGAGAAGTGCAACTTCTGCCATGGCCGCTGGCAGGCAGCACAGGCGAAAGCTGCAGCCGAGGGGCGGCGGGAGATCGATTTCGCCGACTACGTACCGGCTTGTGTGGAAGCGTGTCCCGCGCAGGCGATCGTCTTCGGCGATCTGAACGATGCGGAAAGCGAGGTAGCGAAGCAGGCTTCCGGCTCGACCGCCTTCCGGCTGCTCGAACGGCTCGGGCTCGACCCGAAGGTCTACTACAGATCCGAGCGGGCGTGGGTCCGTCGGCTCGGGGACACCGATTTTGCGATGAACGAAAGGCAGGCAGCTCGTGGATAAACCGCTCATCCTCCGCGGCGTCAGCCGCTGCTCGACGCGAAATTTCGCCGCCTGGCTATTCCCCTGGGTGGTGTTGCTCGCCGTCGGACTCTTTGCCATCGGCCTCTGCCTGATCGCGGGACTGAACCAGACGAACATGGATAACCGTTTCGCGTTCGGGCTCTGGATCTTCCTCGACCTTGCGGTGATCGCACTCGGCGCCGGTGCGTTCTTTACCGGTTTTCTGCTCTACATCCTTCGCCGTGACGAATTGCGTGCGGTGATCAACAGTGCTGTCGTGCTGGGGTTCATCTGCTACTCCGGTGCGGTGCTCATCCTGATGGTCGATGTCGGGCAGCCGCTGCGCGCCTGGTTCACCTTCTGGCATCCCAATCCCCATTCGATGCTCGCCGAGGTGACCTTCTGCATCACCGTTTACCTCACCGTTCTCGCCATCGAGTACGTGCCGATCCTTCTGAAGAACCGGCAGCTCAGAAAGGTTCCGTCATTTCTGGCGTTCGAGTTTCAGCTGCACAAAGTGATGCCTGTGTTTGCGGCGGTGGGAGCGTTCCTATCCTTCTTCCATCAGGGTTCACTGGGTGGCCTGTATGGCGTGCTGCAGGGACGGCCCTTTGCATTCCGGGAAGGGTTCGCCATCTGGCCGTCGACGTTCTTTCTCTTCATTCTCTCGGCGATTGCGACGGGACCGGCATTCGTGCTGCTGACGACCTGGATGGTCTCGGTTCTCACACGCAAGAGACTCGTCGAGAAGAGAGTGCTGTCGCTGCTGGCGAAGATTTCGGGCTGGCTTCTCATCGTCTACGTCGGGCTGAAGTCGATCGATACGCTCGTCTGGCTCAATCACACCGCTATCAGCACAGGTACCTATCCGATCCGATTCTTCGCGTGGCAGCCGTTCGACGTCTGGGTACTGGTCGCGGAGATCGTGCTGCTCGGGCTCGTTCCGGCGCTCATCTTCCTGTCGCCCTCGAGGCGGCAGAGTACGGCGTGGCTCGTGACCGGGTCGGTGCTCGCCTGCGGTGGTGTGGTGCTGAACCGTCTCGTCATGACGATCCAGACACTCGCCGTTCCGACACTCAAGTTCGAGCCGTTCCTGATGTACTGGCCTAACTGGCAGGAAGTGGCAGCCTTCGTCGGCGTCGTTGCCTACGGCGTCATTCTCTATTCGCTGTCATTCCGCTATCTCACACTGTTCCCGCAGGAGCGGGACCTTCAGCAGCGCTGAAGAGGGAGGCGACTGTGTTCCCTGGAATCTACGACTTCACATGGACAGCGGGGCATCTCATTTTCCTCGGGATCTTCTATGCGGTCCTGCTGGTGGTGGTCTCGACGATCGTCGTTGCCGTCTGGCGCGCCGTCTCTGGTCACTCCTCCCGTCACGCCGAAACCCTGCGCTGGCATACCGACTTCGAAGATCTTCCGGCGGGCGCTCGGGGCTGCCGCCACGAGCTGATGGGTAGAGTCGAGAGTCGAGTCTGCGAGAACGGATTCGACTGCCGACACTGCGAAGCGCACTCCCGCTTCGTCGAAGAGCGAGGAGGGCTGCCGGTGTGCGGTGACTCGCGGGTCGCGGGATTCGAAGTGCCTGCTGACCGTCTCTATCATCGAGGTCACACCTGGGTCAGACAGGAAGAGGACGGGCTGCTCACCATCGGACTGGACGACCTGGGCGCACATCTGCTCGGCCGGCCCGATCAGGTCTCGCTGCCCGCCGTCGGATCGCGTCTCACCGCCAACGGTACGGCGTGGGAAGCCGTCAAGAACGGAACTCACATTCGTGTTCTTGCGCCGGTCGATGGCGAAGTCGAGGCAGTAGGAGGCGCGGATGAGGGATGGTGGCTCAAGGTGAAAGCCGACTGCGAACCTTCCGATATGCGTCACCTGCTCTCGGCCGCGGAGGCGAGACCGTGGATGCTCCGGGAAGTGGAGCGGTTGCATCTTGCCGTCGCGCCGGAGGGAGTTGGAGCCACCCTGGCGGACGGCGGAATGCCGGTCGACGATCTATCGACCGCAATCCCGCGCGACCGCGCGGACGACGTCTACGGGATGATGTTTCTGCACCCGTGACCGTGCAGACGAGCATTGTTCCTCATCTCTCCGCCCTTTTCCCCGCGCCGAAACGGAGCGTTGTCGCCCCTCTCCCCGCGTCTAGCGGGGAGAGGGTGGCCCTGAGCGAAGCCGAAGGGCCGGGTGAGGGGCCGCGCCACACGCTATGCACGCGCACGATGCGTAACGCAAGGGAGCGTGCAATTACCTCGCAATCGCAAACCGTTTCATCCTCTCGTAGAGGGTGGAACGGTCGATTCCGAGTGAGGCGGCGGTCTCCTTCACGTTTCCTCCCGTCCGCTTCAGTGTCGCCATGATGACGTGACGTTGCACTTCATCCAGCGAGATGCTGTCCGGTGCCACCCACCCGTTGCTGGTGACGGGCGGGCGGTGCAGAAACGAGAAGTCGTCTTCGGTGAGCACGTGCGTTCTCGTCGTTACGAGTGCCCGTTCGATCGCGTTCTCGAGCTCGCGCACATTCCCCGGCCAGTCGTAATCCATCAGCATCTTCAGAGCACCCTCTGTGATCTCTCCGACCTCTTTCCCGAGCTCGTGTGAAAGGCGTTCGAGGAAGAAATGAGTCAGCAGAGGGATGTCTTCGCTCCGCTCGCGAAGGTTCGGCAGGCGGATGTTGATGACATTGAGGCGATAAAAGAGATCGTCGCGGAATGTGCCTGCCGCAACTGCCTCTTCGAGATTGACGCGAGTGGCGGCGATGACCCGTACATCGACTTTCACCTGCTCGCTGCCGCCGACGCGGAAGAAGGAGCGCTCCTGCAGGACGCGGAGCAGATCGACCTGCAGTTTCGGCGAGATGTCGCCGATCTCGTCGAGGAAGAGCGTGCCTCCGTCGGCGAGTTCGAACTTGCCGCGCCTCCGTTCGGTGGCGCCGGTGAACGATCCCTTCTCATGACCGAGGAGCTCGGATTCGAGCAGAGTTTCTGTGAGCGCGGCGCAGGAAACGGCGATGAACGGTTTCTCTGCCCGGTTGCCCGAATAGTGAAGAGCTCTGGCGATCAGTTCCTTTCCCGTCCCGCTCTGGCCCTGGATCAATACGGTACTGCGGAGGCTCGCGACGTCGCGGATGAGATTGAAGATCTCGTTCATCCTCGCGTTCTTCGAGATGATGTCGTGGAAGCTGTACTGGCGCGAGAGCTTCTTGCGCAGGATCAGGTTCTCCCGCTGGAGGTTCTTGATCTTGATGATGCGGCCGACGAGCAACGAGATCTCCTCGGGGCTGCACGGTTTCACGACGTACTCCTGCGCCCCTTCCTTCATCGCCGTGATGGCGGTGTCGACGGTTGCGTAGGCGGTCATGATGATGACCGAGGCGTCAGGATGACGCCGGCGAATCTCCATCATCGTTTCGATGCCGTCGATGCCCGGTGGCATTTTCAGGTCGACGAAATAGATGGCGTAGTCCTTCGATGAGGCCTTTCGCACCGCCTCCTGTCCGTTCTCGGCTGTATCAACGCTGTAGCCGTCCTCGACCAGCCATGCTGCGAGCGACTCGCGCATGACCGGCTCGTCGTCGACTACGAGAATGTCCCACTGTCTTCTCACTCAGTCCTCCCTTCCGCCATGCTCCGGCGGATCCGACTGACGGCTTCCGTAACCAGGATTGCGCAGCTGTCGCAGAATTCGGCCTGTTTGAGGTCGAGTTGTTCGATGTTGGTGGAGAGCGACATGGTGCAGAGGCGGTCCTGGCAGTGTGTGAGCCCGAACGTGTGCCCCAGCTCGTGCGCGATTTCCTTGCGCAGTCGCAGCAGGAACAGCGGCCGGTTCGGCGGCAGCGAGTAGAACTCCTGCCGAAGCCTGGCGGAGGAGAGCACTGCCACGGGACCGTCGAGTTGCGCCTGTCCGTAAACGAATGAGAGCATCGGGATGAAGATGTCGCGCTCGGTCAGTACGAGAACTCTCGCCGCACCTGCCGGCCGCCGGCTGATCGCGTCGCGCAGAATGAGGGTCGAGCTGTACTGCTGCCTTGCCTCGTCCCAGGCGTAGGCGGGATCGGGCATCGGTTCCAGACGTCTCGCATCGATCGAGAACGCGGAGCTGATGCAGAGCGCCGCGAACTCCGCCGCCTCCGAATCGAAGCCTCCGGCCGTGGTCACGCCCATCCATGTCACGCATTGCCCCCATCTGCTTCGGGTGGAACAGGAGGTTTGAGCGGGAGCGTGACGCGGAATGTGCTCCCTTCACCCTGCACCGTCGTGACTTCGATTTCTCCACCGTGTGCCTCGATGATTCCGTAGACGACGGCCAGTCCGAGGCCGACTCCCTTTCCTTCCTCTTTGGTGGTGAAGAAAGGGTCGAAGACCTTGCTGATCAGCTCGGGGGGGATCCCGCCGCCGGTGTCGCTCACGTCGAGCAGCACGCCACCGCCATCGTCCGAGAAGCCTCTCGTACGTACGGTCACCACACCCTCTCCCTTGATCGCCTCGGCGCCGTTCAGGACGAGGTTCATCACAACCTGCTGGATCTGCGAGGCATCGCAGCGAATCGGAGGGAGCGTCTCTGCCAGGTCGAGATCTACCGTGACATTCGCCAGCTGCAGCTTGTGCGAGACGAGCGAGATGGTCGTCCGGATGATCGCGTTCAGGTCCACTTCACTGCTATGTGGTCTCGAACGTCTCGAGAACGAGAGAAGGTCCGAAACGATCCGGCCGACACGCGACGTCTCGGCGGCTACCTGTGAGAGATAGCGGCGGAAGTCGCCGATTCGATCACGAGGAATTCCGTCGTCCTTCAGGATGCGCTGCATCAGCATGGAGAGGTTGAGCACGCCGGAGATCGGATTGTTGATCTCATGTGCGACGCTGGCAGCGAGCTGTCCCAGCGAGGCGAGGCGATCCGTCTTCATCAGCTTGTCCTGAGCGAGCCGCAGCTGAGCCGTCCGCTCCTCGACCTTGCTTTCCAGGTTCTGCGTGATCTGAAGGTTCTCCTCGATGGCTCCCTTGAGCCGGACACGCATGACGTCGAATGAGTGTGCCAGCTCGTCGAGCTCACCGGCCGAGTCGATCCGGACCGGCGTGTCGAGTTGCATTTCGCTGATTGCATTCGTGGCGGCGATCAGTTTCCGGATCGGGCGCTCCACGAATCGGCGCGTGAAGAACACCAGGAAAATGCCGATAACCCCGATCTCTGCGACCGTGGCCAGCGCGGTTCGAGTGCGCAGGTGACGCATCTCCACGTCGAGGTCACTGGCATCGATCGTAAGGTCGAGCACCCCGAGCACGCTGACACTTGCGGGATGTGCATGGCAGGATGCCTCGCTGCAGGAGGGCTCGTTGTAGATGGGTGTGATCATCGCCAGACTGCGATGTCCGTCTTCGGCCCGGAAGACGCGGGAACGTGACGGGACGTCGACCTTCATCAACGGCGTCGCCTGAGCATGGCAGGGGGAACAGATCTCTGCCTGCTCGTCGACCCGCCGATGCTCCTCCTCTCCCGTCGAGAAGGTGAGCAAGCCGTCCTTGTTGTACATCCGGATGCGCTCGATGCCCTGCTTTTCGGCGATCGTCGACATCACCTCGTAGGCGTCCTCCCGATGATCCGCGAGCATCGCGTGCCAGGTGGCGCTGGTGATGCTTCGAGACAGCTGATCGGCCCCGAGCGTCATGCTCTTCAGCACCTCTCTCTCCTGAGTCCTCACATTGACGTAGAGAGAGATTCCCTTCGCAGCAAGCACGATCAGAGCGATCGCGAGAATCAGGCGTGTGGCCAGTGGCCGGAACACGGAGGAACCTCCACTCCGGATTCTGGCGAAAAACACGGCAACCGTTGATGACATGGGCGCGGTGCATCAGTGATACGCGGCACGTGTCGGCGGTGTCACGGAACGCAAGGGCTGGTGGGGGCGGAGGGGGCTGGCTCGCCGATATTGGTTCGCTCTCACCGGGGTTTCGTAGCGCAGGCGTCCTCGCGGGGCGTCTCGCCCCGCGCGCCCGCAACTTGCCCTCGTATGGCCGATCGAACCGTTCGGTCCGCGTTCAAGCCGTGGCCGGCTTACCCTCGCTCGGCGATGTCCACGACGTATTCCGCGAAGGGCATCGCGCAGGTGAAGCCGGGGGAGACGGCGTTGAGGATGTGGATCGAGCGCCGATCGCCTTCCAGCACGAAGTCCATCTCGAGGGTGTGCGTACGGAGGTCGTAAAGCTGCGCACGGATGCCCGGCTTTCCCCAGTGGGTGTAGTCCTCCTGCCGGACGTTCTCTGCGAGCGAAGATGCCTTCGCAACGATGTAGCGCCGCGACGACTTGCGCAGTTCCTCCATAGCATGACGCCGCAGGGGGGCGCTCGCGACCACTGCGGCAAGGCCGCGGCGACTGACGTCGAGCCATTCTCCGAGTCGGAAGTTCTTCAGGCCGCCGTATGCCTCGCGCCAGAACGCCGGAGCGGCGGTCGGACCAATCTTCGTACGACCATCGGCGCTGACGGTGAAGTGAACGCCGAGGAACGGGAAACGTGGATCGGGAACGGGGTAGAGGTGCGTCCGCAGAGCTCCCGGTTCTTCGCTCGAGTAGAGATAAACGCCTCGGAAGGGGAGGACCCTGTAGTGCGTCGAGAACCCGAACGAACGCGCGACCGTGTCGGCATACAGGCCCGCCGCATTCACAACGAAGCCGGGAGTGAAGTCTTCCGTTTTCGTCGAGACGTTCACGCCGCCGCTGGTCTGCCGCACGCGTGCAGCCTCGCCGAGGTGAACCTCGATCCCTTCATCTCGTGCGTCGCGGAGGAGTGTCTGCATCACGAGCAGAGGATCGACGGTGGAGGTTGTAGGAGACCAGATGGCGCGCTCGACCACTTTCGCTCGCGGCTCGATCTCCCGTGCCTCATCGGCTGAGACGATTTGCAGCGGTACGCCGTTGGACTGACCGCGTCGGAAAAGCTCGTCGAGCAGCGGGAGTTCGTCCTCCCGGCGGGGAACCACGAGTTTGCCGCAGCGGAGGATCGGCAGCCTCCGATCTTCGCAGTAGGCGGAGAGCCGCTCGTTTCCGACGCGGGTGAAGCGTGCCTTCAATGAGTCGGGTGAATAGTAGAAGCCGGCGTGGAGCACTCCACTGTTACGCCCGCTCGCATGAGCCGCGATCGCCGGCTCCTTCTCCAGCAACGTCACGCTCGAGGCCTTGTGGCGCTGCTTCAACTCGCGCGCGACCGAGAGGCCGATGATGCCTCCTCCGATGACGATGAAGTCGCGGCGTTTCAGCGCCACGCGTAGACGTCTACCGTTGCCCGCGTGCGGAGTTGGGTGGTCCATCGTTCGACCTCGCCCTGAAGTCGCGACGCCCGGAGCGCAAGCCGGATCTCCTCTCGAACCTGTGCGAGGGGAGGCACCGCCAGCCCTCTGTCCCGGCGCTGTCGGGTCCAGGTCGTGCGGTAATACTCCTCGATCTCTTCGCCACTGAGAAATACGAGAGGCGCAAAGCGCTCCTGAATGTAGGCTTCGACCTGCAACTGTCTCTTAACGAGAGTCTGAACCTCTTCGAGCGTGAGCTCGGCACGCTGCAGTGCAGCGAGGAACTCTTCCTCCGAACTGAACCGGCCCTGGATCTCGAGCAGCCTTGCGTCGATCGTGTCGCGCGGGATGTCCTGCGCGCCAAACCGTTCCACATCCCTCTGGCGAAGCGCCTGGGTGATCAGCGCCTCCAGAATGTCACGACGGTGCTCGTCATCGCTGGTCTGTGTCCGCCCGAAGAAGCGGATCTCCACCATCTGCGAGATCTCGCTGACCGTCAGGACCTGCCGGTCGACAACCGCGGCAACGCGATCGACCGTCACGGCGGAGGCGGGAAGGGCAAGAAGCGTCAGCAGGATAAGGAGTGTACGCATGCTCTCTTGGTGTAATCGGTAGCGGGTGGCCGGCGATTCCGGTTTGTCCGCCTGCGGAAGGCTACCATTGGGGTGACGGTTCCTCGGAGTCCCTCGGAGTTCCTCGGTTCCTCGGGGTTCCTCGGAGTTCCTCGGAGTCCCTCGGAGTTCCTCGGAGTTGCTGAGGACTTCTGCTCGATCGTAGCGCGGGCGTCCTCGCCTGCCGTACCGCGGACGTCCGCGTCCGTCGTGCGCAGCCCCTCTAAAAGTTGTCTTCCATTTGCGACTCGCAGCTTGCACGCGAATGGCCAGTTGGCGCAGCCCCTCACCCGGCCTTCGGCCACCCTCTCCCCGCTAGAATCGCGGGGAGAGGGGCGACAAAGCTCGTGTTAGGTGAGGGGCCGGGCGAAGCAGAGAGGGGCCGCCGCTCCGCGCTGGTGCCGCAAGCGCCAGGCCCGGAAGCCCACCGAGCTCGAGAGCTGCATCGACGTCGGGAATCTTGACACCCTCGCCGGTGTGTTCCAAAGTGATCTGGCACTCGTAATTATTGAGTGCTAACGGTGGACCATGCCGCAGCGACCTGACCTCAGCAGCATCGAGCTCGACCCGCGCGCCCGAGAGGTGCTGCGGGAGATCGTGATGCAGCATATCTCCAGTGGAGAGCCGATCGGGTCCCGTACGCTGGCCAAGTGCGGTCGCTTTCAGCTGTCTCCGGCAAGCCTTCGTAACGTCATGGCCGACCTCGAGGATCTCGGCTATCTCCAGCAGCCGCACACCTCGGCCGGCCGGGTCCCGACCGATAGAGGCTACCGGTTCTTCATCGATCACCTCATGCAGTCGCGCGGCCTCTCGCCACGTGACCGGGAGGCGATCGATCACGAGGTGGAACATGCGAGTGAGATGGACCATGTTCTCCATCTCGCGTCGAGCCTGCTGTCGAAGATGAGCGATCAGGTCGGGCTGGTCTTCATGCCCAACCTGCTGCAGTTTGCCATTCGTTCGATGGACTTCGTGCTGGTAGCCGAGAAGAAGATCATGGCCGTGATCGTCGGCGCCAACGGGGTCGTGGTGAACAAGCTGATCGAAACGCGCCTTGCCTTCTCGAGAGACGAGCTCGAGAAGATCAGCCGGTACATCACGGTCGAGTTTGCCGGCTGTACGCTCGAGCTCATACGACGAAGGCTGATCCGCATGACGGAACAGGAGCGGACTCAGCACGATCACATCCTGCAGAAAACGATTGCGCTCGGGATCGAGGCCGTCGACGATGTGGCGCCGTTCGAGCACGAGCTCTACCTGGAGGGCGCCACATCGATTCTGAACAAGCCGGAGTTCTCTGACGCCGTATCCCTCCGGCGAACGTTCCTGGCCCTGCAGGAGAAGGAGAAGCTCGTCGACCTGCTCGAGACGTGTCTTCGCTCCGACGGGCTGCAGGTACTCATCGGATCGGAGAGCGACTTCACACAGATCCACAACTTCAGTATCGTCGCCCGACGGTACGGCTCGAGCACCGCCCCTCTGGGCATGGTGGGGATCATCGGCCCCATGAGGATGGAGTACGCGCGGATGGCTCCGCTCGTGGATTACCTGAGCCGGGCGCTCAGTCGTAAGATCGAAGAGGAACAGGAGCAGGAGAGCTGATGGATGACAAAAGGCCCGATGACGCGGGCGGATTCGACGCGGACGACGATGCCTACGTGATCGAAGACACCGGCGGTTCGGTGGAAGAGATCGAGCAGGAAATGAGGGAGACCGCACAGGAAGCAGCCGAGGGTCCACCGCCTGATGCGCCGGCTTTGGCGGAAGAGAATCAGCAGCTCAAAGACAGGGTCCTCCGTACGCTTGCTGACTTCGAAAACTATCGGAAGCGCACGGATCGCGAAAAGGCGGAGTTCTTCCGTTACGCGGTCTCAGGCGTGCTGAAGGACATCCTGCCCGTGCTCGACAACTTCGATCGTGCGCTCGAGCATGCTGAAGAGGGAGACGAGTTTCACAAGGGTGTTCTGCTGATCTACAAACAGCTTTTCGAAGTGCTCGAGAAGCATGGGCTTCGGCAGATCGAGGAGTCGGGGGTGGTCTTCGACCCCAATATCCACGAGGCCGTAGTCCGTGAGGAGGACGATTCAGTTCCGTCCCATACGGTCGTTGCAGTTCTACAGAAGGGATATTTCGTTCATGACCGGCTTCTCAGGCCGGCACTCGTCAAAGTGGCGGTTGGCGGACCGGATCGGACTTCGTAGAGAAGATGTCGAAGATCATCGGAATTGACCTGGGTACGACGAACTCGTGCGTTGCCGTCGTCGACGTGGCGACGCCGCAGGTGCTGTCGAACCGTGAGGGTAGCCGGACCACACCGTCCGTCATCGGATTCACCGAGGATGGCGATCGCCTGGTCGGCCAGATCGCGCGACGGCAGGCGATCACCAACCCTTTCAATACCGTGTCGGCGATCAAGCGGCTGATCGGTCGCAAGTTCGAGTCCGAGCAGGTCGCGCACGCCAAGGCAATCCTTCCGTACAACATCGTGCCGGCGTCGAACGGCGACGTGAAGGTGAAGATCCGTGACAGAGACTACTCTCCCGAAGAGCTCTCAGCCTTCGTGCTGATGGAGATCCGCTCGTTCGCGGAAGAGTTTCTCGGTGAAGAGGTCAGTGAGGCGATCATCACGGTTCCTGCCTACTTCGATGACTCGCAACGGCAGGCAACCAGGGACGCTGGCCGGATCGCCGGGCTCGAAGTTCTTCGCATCATCAACGAGCCGACGGCAGCTGCGCTGGCCTACGGTCTCGACAACAAACAGAATCAGTTGATCGCGGTCTATGACCTCGGCGGCGGAACGTTCGACGTTTCGATCCTCAAGCTCGAAGACGGGCTTTTCGAAGTGCTCTCCACCTCCGGCGATACCTATCTCGGCGGAGAGGACTTCGACAAGCGCGTAATGGATCGTCTCCTGGAGTCATTCCAGACGGAGACCGGCATCGATCTTCGGGAAGATCGGATGGCGCTGCAGCGGCTGAAGGAAGCCGCCGAGAAGGCGAAATGCGAGCTGTCGCTGGAGAAGGAATCGCGCATCACTCTGCCGTTCATCTCCCAGGATGCGGCGGGGCCGAAGCACCTGAATTACGTGCTGACGCGACCCGAGTTCGAATCGCTCGTCGAGGACCTCGTCGAGAAGACGATCGAGCCTGTGAATGACGCGATCCGCGAGGCCGGCCTGCGCCTCAACCGCCCGAACCTCAAGCCTTCCGATGTCGACGAGGTAGTTCTCGTCGGTGGGCAGACGCGGACCCCGAAGGTCATTCAGGCCGTTACGAGAGTCTTCGGCAAAGAGCCGAATCGCGACATCAATCCCGATGAGGTAGTTGCGATTGGCGCAGCGATCCAGGGCGGCATTCTGCGAGGCGACATCAAGGACATGGTGCTTCTCGATGTCACACCGCTCTCTCTCGGGATCGAGACCCGCGGCGGCCTTTTCGAGAAGCTGATCGAGCGAAACTCGACGATCCCGACGAAGAACTCGAAGATCTTCACTACCGTGGCCGACAATCAGAGCCGCGTGACCGTTCAGGTGCTCCAGGGCGAGCGTGAGGTCGCGGCGGAGAACAAGCCGCTCGGCAAGTTCGACCTGCTCGGCATCCCGCCCGCCCCTCGTGGTGTGCCTCAGATCGAGGTGACGTTTTCGCTCGATTCGAGCGGAATCGTCAGCGTCACGGCGCGGGACCAGGCGACGGGACAGTCGCAGGGCGTGCAGATCAACCCTGCGGGGGGCCTCTCCGAAGACGAGATCGAACGGATCGTCAGCGATGCCACTGCCCACCAGCGCGCCGACGCAGCGCGGCGCGAGTTCCGTATGCTCCAGAACAAGCTCGAGGGAATGATCTACACGAACGAGAAGGTCTTCAGGGAGTTTGGAAAGTTTCTGAGTGACGACGATCGCGATCGGGTACAGAAGATGATCGTCAAGGCAAGGGAATCTGCGGTTTCGGAGAGTAAGCAGGCGATCAACGATGCCATCTACGAGTTGCAGTCCGCGTCGCGGATCCTTACGAGCGTGATGCTGTACAACCCGATGAAGTCGATGACGAAGGATCCTGGCTCATAGGTATGGCGACGACTGAAAAACGTGACTATTACGAAGTACTGGGCGTCGCGCGTACCGCGACGGTCGACGACATCAAGAAGGCGTATCGCAAGCTTGCCGTCAAGTACCACCCGGACAAGAACCCCGGCGACTCGGAGGCGGAAGAGCGCTTCAAAGAGGCCGCCGAGGCTTATGGCGTACTCTCCGATGAGGAGAAGCGCGCCCGCTTCGACCGCTACGGTCATCAGGGCGTCTCCGGCATGGGTGGGTTCGACCCGAATCAGTTCGCCGACTTTGGCGACATCCTCGGCGATCTCTTCGGATTCGGCGACTTCTTCGGTAATCGTGGACGACGCGGCAGCCGCGCCGCTCGCGGAAACGACCTTCGCTATGACCTGCAGATCGACTTCATGGATGCCGTCTTCGGCAAGGATGTCTCTCTCCAGATTCCGCGGATCATCGCGTGTGGCACCTGCAGCGGTTCGGGTGCGCGTCCCGGCACCGAGCCGGTAACCTGCACCGGATGTGCGGGGCGGGGTCAGATTCGCTACTCGCAGGGTTTCTTTGCCGTCGCACGCACCTGTCCTCAGTGCAACGGTGCGGGAAAGATGATCAAGGATCCCTGTACGACTTGTGGCGGTGCGGGGCGAATACGGGAAGAAAAGAAGATTTCGGTGAAGATTCCGGCTGGTGTGGACGAAGGATCCCGTCTGCGCGTCGCCGGCGAAGGAGAGTCGGGATTCAACGGCGGTCCCTCCGGCGACCTTTACGTTTTCATCTCGGTGGAAGACCACCCGAAGTTCACCCGGCGTGACTACGACATTCACTGCGAGCATGCGATCAGCTACACGCAGGCAGCGCTCGGGAGCGATGTCGAGACCGACACCATCGACGGCAAGGAGTCGCTCAAGATCCCGTCCGGAACGCAGCCTAACCAGGTCTTCCGGATCAGAGGCAAAGGCGTGGCGTTCGTCGACGGGTCAGGCCGCGGTGACCACTATGTTCATGTTGCGGTCAGGATTCCGCGGTCGCTCGACGAGCAGCAGCGCGAGCTGCTCGAGCAGCTCGCCGGGCTGGAAGGGGAGAACCTGCCGGAGGAGAAGGGTGTATTCGACAAGGTGAAGGAATTCTTCTCCTGAGAAGCCGAGGCGCTAGCCTGAGGTCTGGAGTCAAAGACCGGGCGCGGGCCCGGGCTCGGGCCCGAAAACCATTGAATATCTCGGTTCTCCTCACAATCATCTTTCTGCCAGGAAGAAAACGACCGGGGAGAACCGGTTGACCCTCGTCGCTTTCGTATACAACTCGAACGCCTCGAATTCAGGTTGCTCACTAAGTTCATCAAATCCCACCGCCCGACCGAGTCCGCGCCCGAGCCCGCGCCCGCGCCCGGTTTTTCCTCTTCAGACTCTGAGAGACAAATGGCTCCAATTCGTCAACTACACTCCACTAGAATCTGCGCATGGTTGATCGCTCCTTCTCCCGCTGGCGCCCTCACCCCTGGCATGGCCTGACGGCCGGTGACGATGCGCCTCGTGTCGTCAACGTGTTCATCGAGATCACGCCGTTCGATCTCATCAAGTACGAGGTCGACAAGGCGAGCGGCTACCTGAAGGCTGATCGTCCTCAGCGAACCTCCTCGCAGCCGCCCGCGCTCTACGGATTCATCCCGCAGACGTATTGCGCGGAGAGGGTGACGCGGCTCTCTCCGGTGGCGCAGCGCGGCGACATGGATCCGCTCGACATCTGCGTGCTCAGCGAGAGGCCGATCACCAAGTCCGAGATCCTGATCGCCGCTCGTGTGATCGGGGGGATTCAGCTGCTCGACGGCGGAGAGGCCGACGACAAGATCATCGCCGTCCTGCAGGGAGACTACGTCTGGGGCGAGGCGAAGGATCTTGCCGACGTGCCGTCGGTGCTGGTCGAACGCCTCGAGCACTACTTCAGCACCTACAAGCTCGTGCCCGGCCAGGCGCCGCACATCCGCGTGGCCGGGACGTTCGGCTACGAACATGCAGCAGCCGTCGTGCAGGCATCGATGGAAGACTATCGGGCTCACTTCGGCGGCGCCGTCGAGGATTGAGAATTCCTTTCGCCTGATGCGTGACTTTCTTCTCGACCTCTCCTTCGACTCGCGGGACGCCGCGCTCGAAGAGCTGGTCTCGGCGCGGTTGTTCATGACGCTGTCGGCCGGCAGTGCGAGTACGGAGATCAACGGCACGACCACGGTGTCTGCGTGGTTCAAATCGGCGGAAGACCGTCGGGCTGCGCGCGTGATGCTGAGCGATCTCGAAGACATGGTGGAGCTTGGCGAGCGCGAGGAGGAGCGGATCGACTGGCTGGATCGCTACGAACAGTCGCTCGAGCCGATCTCGGTTGGCACGCGGTTCGTGGTCGTGCCGGATGCGAGGCTGATCGCGCCGGACGATCGCCGTCTGGCGATTATCGTCCCGCAGGAGCAGGCGTTCGGAACTGGATCGCACGAGACGACCGCGCTCTGCATCGCGCTGCTCGAAACGCTCGAGACCGAGGGTCAACGTGGCCTCGATATCGGCACCGGCAGCGGGATTCTCGCCATTGCAATGCACCGCCTCGGTGCGGCCCGCGTCATTGCCTTCGACAACGATCCCGACGCATACGCAGCCTTGCGCGACAACCGGATCCGGAATGCCGTTTCACCCGAGGCGATGCCGTTGTTCATCGGCGGAACGGAGGCGCTGCGGGGTGGGGTGTTCGACCTCGTGACGATGAACATCATCCCCGAGGTCATCCTCCCGCTGCTCGGCTCGGTCGTAGAGCGGATGAGTGCTGATGCACGGCTCGTCCTGAGCGGCATCCTGCTGGTGCGGCGGGACGAGGTCGTTGCGGCCGCCATGGCTCACGGCCTGCGACTAGTCGACGAGAGAGAGCGGGGCGAGTGGTGGGCGGGGGTGCTTGCGCGGGGAATGTAGCCGGCTGGCTCGCCGCAGCATACGAGTACTCGCGCGGTACCGAATAATGGGGCGCCGGTCCTTCTCCCTGTCATCCCAATGGCCTTAACTTTAAGCCCACAAGGCTGTCATCCTGAGCGTAGCGTGAGGATCTGGGTGGGCGG
>DASVLC010000379.1:0-28460 GCA_036385045.1 Thermoanaerobaculia bacterium
CCTGTTTCGCGGCGATGCACATGTCTTGTCCGGTACCGCTACGCGGCACACTGGGCTAAGGACGCTGCAACCGGGGGTGCTCCGCTTCGCTTCGCACCCCCGGCTACCATCCGGCTGCCGCTACGCGGCGCTGAAGGCCGCATGAACACTGGGAGTTTTCCAGAGGCGAAGGACGCCGAACTGCGTCGCGACGCTTTCGCCAAACATGAGATTTGTCGCCCCTCTCCCCGCGATCTTACCGGGGAGAGGTGGCCCTGAGCGAAGCCGAAGGGCCGGGTGAGGGGCCACGCCATCGGCCACAAGCGAGCAAGTTGCAAGTGCAGGGCGGTGGTTCGACCCCCCTCATCCGCCTTCGGCACCTTCTCCCCCCGCAAAAAGCGCGGGGGGAGAAGGGCAACGGTGGCATGGGCAAGGCCGGACCGACAAGAGAGAGCCAGATTGTCCTCCGTGCCTTTGCGCGCAGTCACGCCGACCGCAGCAGCGTGGCAAGCGGGGGATGTTCTGCACGTGTATCGCACCGCCTCCCACCCAGATCCCTCGCTACGCTCGGGATGACACCCCGCTCCGACGATTCTCGGGTGGCTCTTCACGCGCTCAGCCTCGCTGATCCGCATCACGCCCGGTCCCTCGCCACGAACTCCAGCGGATCGAACTCCCACCGATCGACATCCGGGTCCCAGGAGTCCCAAGGCACGATCGCCGCCATCCGTTCGCGGAGGTTGGGCGGGATGACCTCGGGGACGATGTAAGCCTTCTGGCGTCGGAGCTTGTACGGGTTGCGGAACTCGAACCCGAGGACGCCGAGAATGTAGCGGGCGATGTACCAGGTGGCCTGCGGATTCCAGCCGTGCGCGATCTTCACGACGACGCCGAGTCCCTCGGGATACTCAGGGTGTTCGATTGCGAGACCGAGCAGTCCGTCGGCCCCCTCCTTGGCGAGCACACGACCGTCGCAAGCTTTCAGGATCGTCGAGTCGAGCCGGTTGAATCCGCCGATCAGGTCGGGGTGACGGACCATCGCCTCCCAGATCCAGTCGTCATCTCTTTCGGTGACGAGATTCGCGAAGAGCTTTGCGAGATCGGTCACCGTCATCGAAACGGTGGGGAGACCGCAGCCGTCTTTCGCTATCGTGCCGTCACTCCAGTCAGGCGCGAGCACCTTTCGAAGGTAGTCCATGTACGCCTGGAAGAACGGATGGTGGGGCCAGACGTAGCCGGTCCTTTTCCAGCCTCTCACGCGGCATCCGCGCAGGATCGCCGCGTGTTCTCCGGAACAGCAGTGGTACCAGCGGCGCGGCCGGCGCACCTGGCGGCCGAACTGGACCAGCGGCACGTCGTGAGGCGCCTGCATCAACCCCCATTCCGCCTCACGGAGGATCGAGCGGGCGACCGCCACATGCTCGGTGTCTCCATTGTGCGAGGCGACAGAGATCGCCCGCTGTTCGCTCGTGAGCTCGGTCGCGAAGTCGCTGGCGAACACTTTCATCATGAGCGGCTTCACCATCGAGCGGCCGTAGACCTCTACGTTGCCGCCGAACGAATAGAGAAGGTTCTTTCCCGAGACCCACGACACGGCGCCGTGAATCGTGTTTTCGGCGACGCCGTTCCGGCGGTACTCGACCAGCGGCTGCCAGTTCGGCATCGCCCGGGCGAAGTTGACGGGCAGGTTCTCGTTGAACGTTCCGCGCTGCTGTTCGCGATCGGTTACGGTCATGAGGGCACCGCCTGCTGGAACTCAGGCGCGACGCGAGTCATAAAATCACTCATGTTTTTCATAACTCGTTTAGAGTCATGATTATTGAAGTCGAACCAGAGCATCAGCCGGTCCTCCGGGTGGAAGCGCTCTCGCATCTGCGCGGCGATCTCACGCGCGTCACCGACGAGTGCGTTGTCCGTTGCACGCCGGACCTTCTCTTCGTCCAGCGTTCCCTCCAGCGCGCGCCAGTAGTTGGAGAGTGCCGCCCGCGCCTCTTCGCGCGCCGCCGCCGGATCATCATTGATGAAGACGAGCACCGTACGCGGCATCAGCCGACGCCTCCACGGACCGCCGTCCGGGTGATAGTTCGTGAGCATTCTCTCGTTCGTCTTCTCGATCTCGTCTCCCGGAGTGATCGAGAGGTTGAAGACGCCTACCGGAAGGAGCGTATTTGCGAAGATCTGCGTCGCCGCGTCATGCGATCCAATCGAGAGCCGCAGCAGATCCATTCGAGACTCCTGCGGCACGATCTTGAGGTTGGGGAACCGCCAGCGTGGCTCGAGCGGGATCTCGTCGGCGTCCCGTCCGAGAGCGGCGATCACCCGTTGCCAGTCCTCGTCGCGGCGGAAGTCGGCGCGTTGGAGCGACCGGCTGGCGATCATCTCGGAGCTGAGCACTTCGCCGCGCAGCAGCCGGAGAAAGATCTCGGTTGCCTCCTCGAAGATCCTGTTCTTGACCACCGGCCATGCTGCCTCTTCGACCGCGTTGCGAGGAACGATTCCGTACGGGATGTTGATGAACGGAAAGCGTCCCGAGGCGAATCCGATCGTCAGCAGGCGCGACTCGGCAGGGTCGAGCCCATGCAGTGCGAGGAAGGTCTTGATCCGCTCGGCGGCGGCAATCGGCCCGCCGTTGCACAGGATGTTCATGATCGCGGAGCCGATTCCGATCCGTCTGGTCCTGCCGAATACGCGATGCGCCAGTTGCAGGATGTCGGTGTTCAACCCGATCTCTCCGACGAAATGCGGGATCACCGCCCCCGGATTCATCTTCTGCACCTCGGTCGAGAGATGGCTCTCCGCCACCCAGGCGGTGCCAAACCCAAGACGGTCGGCGAGCTCGACCTGCTCGAAGAAGTTTTCGAACATCACCCGCTCGGACGGAAGGTACCCGTCCACCTCGGTCTGACAGATCGAGAAGAAGATATCGAGTTCCATGAAGGTCGTACATTAGGCGACATGACAGGAGGGATCAACTTCAGCCGATCAAACCGCTCCCTCCCCGCGTCACCCCGAGCGGGCGGCCGGGTGGGCATGCGAGGGGCCTCGCAAGCTCGTACTACGTAACGCGCAGGCCCGGAGGGTGCACAGTCTCGCCGCCCCGATCACGCCGCTTCCTCCCCCAAGGCAACCCGGCCGGGCGGGCATGCGAGGGGCCTCGCAAGCTCGTACTACGTAACGCCCAGGCCATGAGGGGGGAGAGCTCGGATCCCCTGAAGCCTGCAGCGTGAAACCATACCTAGCGCTGCCACGTATAGAGCAGTCAGGTATGACGATGAACATCAATAAAGACCTGATTGCCGCTTCCTCGACCCCCATCGTGCTCGCGATCCTGGCCGAGGGGGACAGTTACGGTTACGCGATTCTCCAGCGTGTACGGGAGCTGTCGGGTGGTCGCATGGAGTGGACCGACGGCATGCTCTATCCCGTCCTGCACCGGCTCGAGCGCCTCGGCTACGTCGAGGCGCGGTGGGAGTCTTCGGAGACGGGTCGCCGGCGCAAGTACTACCAGCTCACGACGACGGGTCAGGATCAGCTGGCCGAGGAACGCCGGCAGTGGCAGGCAGTCGACGCGACGCTGCGAGGAATCTGGCAGGCATTCAACGGCGCCGCACCGGCTCCAGCAGCGCTGGGAGGAGCCTGACGTGCACTCGCGAGCAGAGGCAGCTTCGCTCGACGAGCAGATCGAGGAGTGGCGGAGTTACGTCGGACGGAACCGGGCAATTGAAGCGGCCGATGTCGCGGAGCTCGAGGATCATCTTCGTGAGCAGATCGAGACGCTGATCGACTCGGGACTGTCAGAGGACGAAGCCTTCCTCGTTTCTGTCAGACGGATGGGAAATCTCGACGCGATCTCGCGCGAGTTCGCCCGCGAACACTCGGAGCGCCTCTGGAAGCAGCTCGTGATGCCGGTTCGCGAGGCTGGCGAGCGTTCCCAGCGCTCCGAGGCGCTGGTGGTGTTCGCACTCGCTGCAGTGGCGGCAGCGATCGTGAGGGTGCCGGGTCTCTTCGGGTTTCGGCTGGATGAGGGACTCGGCTTCTATCTCGTCCCCTTCCTCGTACTTCCATTGCTGACCGGCTACTTCGCCTGGAAGCGTCGTCTCGATGCTGCGACGATCGCCTGGCTCACCGGCGCATACGTCATCGCGGCCATTCTCGTTCTCTTCTATCCATTCGTTTCAGGGAGCCAGACGGAGGTGCTCGCGGTGATGCACCTGCCGGTCGCGCTTCTGCTGATGGTTGGTATCGCATACGCGGGAGTCCGCTGGAATCAGGTGACAGGGCGCATGGACTTCGTGCGATTCCTGGGCGAGCTGTGCATCTACTACGTGTTGACTGCGGCCGTCGGCGGGCTCGTCGTCGGAGCGGTCGCAGGAATCTTCAGAGCGGTGGGGATCCCGGTCGATCTCGAGCTCTGGCTGCTGCCATCCGGCGCGGCAGCGGCTGTGTTCATTGCGACCTGGCTGGTGGAAGCGAAACAGAGCGTGATCGAGAACCTGGCTCCGGTGATGGCGCGCATCTTCACTCCACTGTTTGCGGCGCTGATGATGGTCCTTCTGGTGAGTCTGCTCTGGACCGGCTTCGGTGCGGAGATCGATCGAGGTCTACTCCGCGGATTCCTTCTGCTTCTCGTCGTGGTCCTTGCGTTTCTCCTGTTCTCCATCTCCGCGCGTAATGCGCAGGCGCCACCCGGATTGTTCGACGTCGCGCAGGCGACTCTGGTGGTGAGTGCGCTGCTGGTCGCCGCGGCAGCGCTGTGGGCAATCGCCGCCCGGATTCACGAGTTCGGACTCACTCCCAACCGCGCCGCCGCGCTGGGGCTGACCGTGATCCTGCTCGTGAATCTGGCCTGGTCCGCCGCTCTCTACATCGGATTCGTGAGGAGACGTTTCCAGTTTGCCCGCATCGAGCGATGGCAGACGGATTTCCTGACGGTCTACGTTGTATGGGCCGCCGTCGTAGCGGTCCTCTTTCCTCCCGCCTTCGGATACGGCTGATTCTCGGCCGCCCATCCAGCATCAGCAAATCATCCAGTCAATCAATCGCAAGAGAGGGAACTCATGGAATTGCGGATTCGCGACGTCACGAAGACGTATGCCAACGGTGTGCAGGCGCTCAGGGGTGTCTCGCTCACCGTTCCGACAGGGATGTACGGCCTGCTCGGACCTAACGGCGCGGGCAAGTCGACGCTCATGCGCATCCTGGCCACGCTGCAGGAGCCGGACGCCGGAAACATCCACCTTGGAGAAGTCGATGTCCTGCATCAGAAAGATGAGGTCCGCCGGACGCTCGGCTACCTGCCGCAGGAGTTCGGAGTCCATGCAAACGTCACCGCGGAAACACTGCTCGAGCACTTTGCCATCCTCAAGGGGATCACGCAGCGCGCGGCACGCAGAGAGTCGGTCGAGGCGCTATTGCGCCGCGTCAATCTCTGGGACGTACGACGCCGAAAGCTCGGCGGTTACTCCGGTGGGATGCGTCAGCGATTCGGCGTTGCCGTCGCATTGCTGGGAAATCCGCGACTGATGATCGTCGACGAGCCGACCGCCGGGCTCGATCCGGCCGAGCGAGTGCGCTTTCTAAACCTGCTGAGTGAACTGGGAGAAAGCAGCGTGGTGATCCTCTCGACACACATCGTGGAGGATGTCGCAGAGCTCTGCACACGGATGGCGATCATCGATCGCGGCACGATCCTCCTCGAGACGGAGCCACTGCGCGCGATCGACGAGATGAAAGGGTACATCTGGCGTCGTGTGATCTCGAAGGACGAGCTTCCGGCAATCGCGCAGGAGCACAGAGTGATTTCCACGAAGCTGCTCTCGGGACGTACGGTGGTACATGTCCACGCCGACACATCACCCGGTGCCGGCTTCGACCTGGTCGAGCCGGATCTCGAGGACGTCTACTTCAGCATCGTTGGTAGCGATCCCGACGCGCGCCGCGCAGAACGGACCGGCAAATGACCGCCTCGACTGCTTCATGGATCGAGCTCGTTCGATTCGAGCTGGCGTATCAGCTCCGTCGGAAGGTGACGTGGTTCTTCTTCGCTATCTTTCTCATCCCCCTTCTCGGACAGACCAATGGACAGATGTTCGCCGCGCAGGGTGGCCAGATTCTCTTCGATGCGCCGATCGTTCTGGCGCAGAGCGCCGCGTGGATGACGCTCATCGGCGCTCTGATCATCGCGGCAGTGGCCGGCGACGCCGCAACGCGGGATGTGCGGCTGCGGATGGAGGCCCTGATGCACGCCTCGCCAATCAGCCGTGCCGCGTACCTCGGCGGGCGCTTCCTCGGAGCCTTCCTCGTGATGGCCCTCCTGCTGGCGGCCGTGCCACTCGCCTCCCTCGTCTTTCCCCACCTCTACCCTGACTTCGCTGCGGAGCTCGCCGGTCCAGCGACGAGCGCCGCGTACTTCCAGACGTACTTTCTGATCGTCCTTCCGAATGTCTTCGTGTCGACCGCGTTGCTGTTCGCCATCGCAACGCTGGTCCGGCACACGATGGGCGCGTACATCGGTGCGCTGCTCGTCGCGGGTGGAACGTTGTTCACCTCCCAGTTCCTCGCGAAAACGCTCGGGCAGTGGAAGCTGGCCACATTCCTCGACCCGGCCGGAGTGACCGCTCTTCATCTGATGGCGGAGACGTGGTCACCGCTGGACGTAAACACGCGCCTCATCGGGGCGGAACCGTCGCTGCTGTGGAATCGCGCGCTGTGGCTCGCGCTGGCGCTTGCGGCACTCGCGTTCACGTACGCGCGTTTTCGGTTTGGTGCGAGCGAGGAAACGCGTCGCCTGAGACAGAGCGGCGCCGATGCGACGAAAGAATACGATGAGGTACGCAAGCCTCCAGCGCTTCCGGATGTACCTCGTGATTTCAGTCCGACGGCACGAGTCCGACAGACGATCGCGGTCTTCCGCGACTCTCTCCGGGAGCTGGTCACTGGATGGACCTGGCTCCTCGTGCCAGGCCTGATCCTCCTCATCTTCACGGCGCCGGAAATGCTCGGACATCTCGGAGTGCCGTTCGTCCCCACCACCGACCGCGTGCTTGGAGTCCTTCGCGGACCGGTGAACGACATCCGCATCCTCATCGTGCTGCTCGCCGGTGAGCTGGTGTGGCGCAATCGCGACGCGAACATGCAGGCCCTGGCTGACACAGCGCCGGTGCCCGACGGCGTGCGCTTTTTCGGAAAGCTTCTCGGTCTGTGGTTCGTCACCATCGCCATGCACGGTCTACTGATGGTTGCGGGCGTGCTGATCCAGATAAGCCGAGGCTTCTACGATTTCGAGCCGGTCGTCTATCTGCAGATTCTGTTCGGGCTCGAGCTGATGGAAGCGCTGGTGTTCGGGATGCTTGCGCTCTCCATTCACGTGATCGTGAACCAGAAGCATGTGGGTCATCTGATCGCACTGCTGGTCGTCTTCGCCATGAACGGACTTGCGGCGCAGCTTGGAGTCGAGCACCCGCTGCTGGTGTACGGCGCAGATCCGGGCTGGCGCTACTCGCCCATCAGCGGCTTCGATCCATTCCTCGGTCCGGTGCTCTGGTTCGAGTTGTACTGGGCTGCATGGACGCTACTTCTCGCAATCGTGGCCGGGCTCTTCTGGGTGCGCGGCTTCAATACTGCGTTTAGGGAACGGGTGCGCATCGCCCGAAGACGCATTACCGGGAGAATTGCCGGCATCACCGCGGCGACGTTCGCCGCAATCCTGCTGATCGGCGGATTCATCTTCTACAACACGAACGTACTCAACACCTATCGATCGAGCATCGCGGTCGCGGAGCGACGCGCGGAGTATGAGCGTCGGTACAAACACTATGAAGGTGTATCGCAACCCCATGTGACGGCGACCTCGCTCGAGGTGGAGCTTTACCCGCGGCAGCGGCAGGCGTCTGTGCGCGGCGTATCCGCGCTTTCGAACCGAACGACACAACCAATCGGAGTGATCCATGTCGCGACCTCCGACCGGGTCGACACCAGTGAGCTGGTGTTCGATCGAACGGCACGCGTCGCGCACCAGGACGATGATCTCGGGTACCGCATCTACGAGTTGGACCCGGCACTCGCGCCTGGCGACTCGCTGCGAATGAGTTGGACGGTGCGCTACGCGCCGCGCGGATTCGCCGCGCGCGGGATCGACTCGTACGTCGTGGGCAACGGCAGCTTCATTCCGATGCACGAATGGATGCCGCACATCGGCTATCTGAGCTCGGCGGAACTGACCGACGCGGGCGAGAGAACGCGACATGGATTGCCGGAGCGTCCGTTCATCGCGTCGCTCAGCGATCTGCAGGCGCGCCGGGACACGACGGGCAAGGATCGAATCGATCTAAAGGTCATCGTGGGGACTGCTGCTGACCAGATCGCCGTGGCTCCCGGTGCATTGCGCAGCACGTGGAGTCGCGACAATCGGCGCTACTTCGAGTACGCGACGAATGCATCGGTCGGGCCGGGCTACGCGATCTTCTCCGCAGACTATGCACTACGAAAGGGACGCGCCGGCAACGTCGCGATCGAAGTTCTGCACCATCCCGAACACGACCTCAACGTCGAGCGGATGATTCTCAGCATGCAGGCATCACTCGAACAGTACGAGCGACGATTCGGTGTCTACCCATACGATGTTCTGCGGATGATCGAGTACCCCTCGTCCGGAGGAACGCTGCATTCGGCCGCGGGCAACATCTGGTACCAGGAGCTCTTTTCGCTCTTCGATGCCGCGGGCGACGAGCGGAGGATCGACGTGCCGTTCGCTGTGGTGGCGCACGAGGTGGCGCACCAGTTTCAGCCGCAGATAGCGCGCGTGGAAGGGAGCGGCCTGCTGAGTGAAACGTTTGCCTGGTACGCGGCGCTGGGTGTCATCGAGCAGGAGCAGGGTGTCGATCATCTGCAGCGGTTTCTCGGAATGATGCGGCTGGCGTATGACGAGCCGCGGTCGCGGGCAGGCATCCCGCTTCTTCGGGCGTCCGACTGGTTCGAATCGTATCGAAAAGGGCCGCTCGCCATGTATGCGCTGCAGGAGTACGTCGGCCGGGAGAATGTCGATCTGGCGTGGAGGCGACTGATCGAGCAACACCGCTCCGGTGAGCCTCCGTTCGCCACTTCTCTCGATCTGTATCGCGAGCTGCAGTTCGTTACGCCCGAGCCGCTGCGCGATCTGCTTGCCGATCTGCTCGAGCGGAACACCTTCTGGGACTTGCAGACGCGAGAGATTTCGGCTCGCACCAGCGGTGACCGCAGGTGGCACGTGACACTGGACGTCAGCGCACGGAAGACTGTGGTGGACGAGCAGGGAAACGAGAACGAGGTGCCGATGGATGACCTCATCGAGATCGGCGTCTACGCGGAAGCGCAGCAGGGCGAGGAACGTGGAGCGCCTCTCCATCTGCAGATGCACCGCGTGCGTAGCGGCGAGCAGCGAATCACGATTGAGGTGTCCGAGAAACCGGCGATGGCCGGAATCGATCCGCGGCACCTGCTGATTGACGTGAAGCCGGACGATAACGTACGTGCCGCTAAACGATAGGACCGGGGCATCTTCAGTTCTGCAGGCCTTCGTCGACGCGGGTCACGGTCTCGTGTTCGAGAACCTCCACCCAGCCGCCGTCGCGACGGACGTAGACGCCGGAGCCCTGGCCGTGAAAGGTCCGCGCCCCATGTGTGGAAGGTGGTCCCCGTATACGCTTTTACGCTCCCCGAATTTCCGGCATCCGTTCATGCCACATCTGACGTCTTTCAAAGAACTGGAATCCACTTCTCGTGGGGGCCTGCTACCGCCATGCCCTCTTGTCTACTGAGTCGTCGTCACCGTGGTCGTCGAACAGAAGTTCTCCGAATTGAGCCGGAGCTTCACGTTCTGAGATCCAATTCCGCACGGGTTCCCGCCGCCGCTGCAGGTCTTGTTGAACACCGCCATGTAGTCTCCGTTGAGGCGACAGTTGAACCCAGGGTCTATCTCATACGTCCAGCGTTGACGGCATGTCGAGCCCGGCGTATTGGGGCAGGCCGAACTGTCGGCGCTCTGCCGAATGAGGTTGAAGCCCTGTGGCATCTGGAACGACGCATGACTCAGTACGCCCGGGTAGTCGACCAGCGTGAGCAGTTCGATCGTGGTGCGAACCTTGTCGTCTGAGCCGATGCTGTTGATCTGCCTCGTGATTGCCGCTTGAAGTCTCACTCCGTTGTAGAGGGAGAGCACCTGGTACGGCGTGATCGGAACGGCATTGCCGCCCCAGCCGATGAAACACTTGTTGTCCCACTCCTTGCCGGGGTGCAGTCCGTTGTTGTAGCTCGCGCGGCAGACGCGAAGCTTGTCCTGCGTCCCCCCATCGAAACCGAGCTGTGTCTCCGGCCCCAGCCAGTTCTGGGGAAAGCCGAGCAACAGGCTTTCGTTCGGCGTCTGAAGCATGTTGACCAGCACCTGAATGTTGTCAGTCAGCGCGTGCTCGGAAGTACCCCACCCGATGTTGCAGCGCCCGCCAATGTACTTTCCCGGGTGGTACCCGTTGACGTATGGGGCACGACAGACGTAGAGCGGCGTCGAACCTTCCTGACCGCCGACGACCACGCGGCTGAAGTTTCCACCGAGCTGGCCGGGCGATACCCACGCATAAGGCCCCATGTTCGTCTTTCCATCGAATGCGACCGGCCCTCCCCGGTACGCATCATACGGATGCACGGGGAACTGAGCGGCTAGAGGAAGGGCAAGGAACAACACGGACACGATGGCCAATAGAAACCGGTGCTCGCGCATGACGACTCCTTCTGCTGAACTAATTCTGGTTTGGGAACCCGAGGCAGCATTTTCTCTGGATCTCGCTGACTTACTCAAGTGTTTTCTGGGGGAAGGCGCAAAGCGTTGCACGCCAGCAGAGACCCTGGAGGGGCTCCGCTCGCGCCGCTGATGAAGCGGACATCTGTCCGCGGACAAACGTCCCGCCGAGCGCCGGCGGACAGTGCAAGTGACTGAAAACACAAGAGCGATGCGTGGCGGCACGGTTGCAGTTCAACCGCGACGTCATGATCGAGAACATCTCCTCAATGGACCGCGTCGTCGAAGAGCGAGGCCGCTCGCGCCGTATCCCGATCGTCATCGCCGCGGTCGTGCTCCTCGTCGTGTTCGTCGTCACGCTCCCGGCGGCGACCCGCTGGTTCCGGGCCGAACGGAGCGTCGACGCTTCGTCTCTTCGTTATGCGACCGTCACCCGCGGTGACCTCGTGCGAGACCTGACCGTGCAGGGACGGGTCGTCGCCGCGCTCTCGCCGACGCTGTTCAGTACCGGCCCCGGCATCGTGACGCTGACGAGCCGTCCCGGTGCGGACGTGCGACAGGGAGAGATCCTCGCCACGATCGATTCGAAAGAGCTGCAGGCGGCTCTCGATCAGGCAAACGCGCAACTGCTCTCGATGCGGGCAGATCTGAGCAGGCAGCGGATCGAAGGACGGCAGTCGCATCTCCGCGCGATGCAACTCGTCGAGTTGCACACCCTCCGTCACGCGGCCGCACAGCGCCAGTTAGAGCGCGTTTCGCTCCTGGCGAAGGAAGGTCTCACCAATCAGACCGAGCTCGAGACGGCGCAGGACAACGTGCGGATTGTGGCGATGGAGCTCGATCAGGCGCGAAGCGAGCGAACGCTTTCGGGCGAGACGGCCGGCTTTGAAAGCGCCACCGTCGAGCAGCAGCTTCGCCGGCAGGAATCGGTCGTCGCGGAGCTCGAGAAGCGGGTGGAAAGCCTGGCGCTACGGGCGCCATTCGACGGGCAGGTCGCCGCCTACTCAGTTGCCGACAGCGACGCCGTCGCTGCAAGCCAGCCGATCGTCCAGGTGGTGAATCTTTCGTCACTCGAGATCGAGATCGCTCTGCCGGAGGCGTACGGCAACGAGACGCCGCTCGGCACCTCTGCCGTGGTGAGCTTCCAGGGACGTGATTACCCGGGCCACGTCACTTCCGTCGCCCCCGAGGTCGTGAACAGCCAGGTGCTCGCGCGGGTGACATTCGAGGGAGGGCGTCCGGAGGGGCTGCGTCAGAACCAGCGACTCACGACGCGGCTGACCTTCGAGTCGAAACACGACGTATTAAAGGTCACGCGCGGCGCGTTCGTCGATGCCGGCGGAGGGCGGGCTGCCTGGGTCGTCGATGGAAAGATGGCAACGCGCCGGGAGATCGAAACAGGAGCCTTCAGTGCGGGCGAGATCGAGATCCGGCAGGGCCTGAGCGAAGGCGAAGTGATCGTCGTCTCGGATACCGCCCCTTTCGGCGATGCGAAGACCGTGATGTTGCGGTGATCGCGGCGTCCGCGCGGACGTACTACACACAAATAAGAACCCTGTCGATTCAGCAGAACAGCATCGAGGAGACGAACCAATGCTCGAAATGAAGAACATCCGCAAGATCTACCGCACCGACTCGATCGAAACGCATGCACTCGAAGACCTGACGCTCAGCGTCGGGACCGGCGAGTTCGTCTCGGTGACCGGCCCGTCCGGATCGGGAAAGACCACCTTTCTCAACGTTGCAGGACTGCTGGACACGTTCGATTCCGGGACGTACCACCTCGACGGAAAAGACGTCAGCCGTCTTTCGGACCGGGAGATGTCGAAGATCCGCAACACGACCATCGGATTCATCTTTCAGTCCTTCAACCTGATTCCCGATCTCCACGTCTTCGACAACGTCGACGTTCCGCTCCGCTACCGCGGACTCCCCGCGAAGGAGCGGCGCGAACGGATCGAGCGAGCGCTCGAACAGGTCGGCCTCAGCGCCAGAAGACGCCATCTGCCATCCCAGCTCTCGGGCGGTCAACAGCAGCGCGTGGCCATCGCCCGCGTGCTGGCCGGCGATCCGAAGCTGATCTTCGCCGACGAGCCGACCGGGAATCTCGACTCGACGATGACGCGCGAGATCATGGATCTCCTCGAGGGGATCAATCAGGCAGGGACGACGATCGTGATGGTCACCCACAGCCCCGAGTGTGCCGATCGCGCCCAGCGCCGGCTGCACGTTTTCGACGGACGCGTCGTCGACATCGAACGGCCGCGTGTGACGCTGACCCGTCCCGCCGAATCCCGCATCGCCAGCAATCTCGCCTGAGCAGAGAGAACGTTCATGTTCTTCTACCACGTCAGAATCGCCCTCAAGAGCCTGCGCCGCAATCCGGTGCTCTCGTCGTTGCTGATCGGCGGCATCGCCGTCGGCATCGGGATCTCGACTGCATTCGTCACCCTCCGTCACATGTACGTGCAGGATCCCATCCCGGGAGGGAGTGACCGCGTCTTCTACGTCCGGCTCGACAGCTGGGGCGGGCAGCAATCCTACATGTCCGATGACCCGGAGTCGTTGCCCGATCAGGTCACCTACGCCGACGCGCGCGCACTGCTCGAGTCGCCGATCCCGAGGCGGCAGACCCCGACCTTCGTGGGAGCGGCGTTCCTCCATCCCGCGACCGCGGCGACGCGTCCGTGGCAGGCGGAGATCCGGCTCACCTTCAACGATCTATTCGACATCTTCCGGATGCCTTTCGCCTACGGCGGGCCCTGGACGGAGGATGCGGACGCACGAGCGGAGAGAGTTGCCGTCATCGACCACGACACCAACCAGAAACTCTTCGGCGGCGAGAACAGCGTCGGCCGGACGATCCGTCTCGAAGATGCCGAGTTCCGGGTCGTCGGAGTGCTGGCACCGTGGCGTCCACCCCTGCGTTACTTCGAGATGAACCGCGGTGCGACAGGAAAACCGGAAGAGGTCTACCTCCCCTTCAATCTCGTCGAGCCGATGCAGATCGCGACCCGCGGAAACGCGAACAACTGGAAACCGATCCAGCCCTACAGTTTCGAAGCGATGCTCGCCTCCGAGCGGGTCTGGCTGCAGTACTGGGTCGAGCTCGCCGCGCCTGGCGACGTCGACGCCTACGGTGACTGGATCGCGTCCTACGTCGAAGGACAGCGGAGTCTCGGTCGTTTTGAGCAAACGACCCGCTACCGGTTGTCCACCGTGCCTCAGCTGATCGAGGAGTTCGGACTGATGCCGGCCGGAGTGCGGGCCATGAGTATCGTCGCCCTGCTGTTCCTTCTGGTCTGCTCGCTGAATCTCATCGGAATCCTCCTCGGCAAGTTCCTGGCTCGCGCATCGGAAGTGTCCGTGCGCCGGGCGCTCGGAGCGAGCAGGGCTCAGGTGTTCTGGCAGCATCTGATCGAGTGTGAGCTGATCGGCCTGATCGGGGGCGGGGCCGGACTCCTTCTCTCGCTGGGCGTTCTGGCGGTGATCCGCAGACACATGCGCAACGGAGAGGCCCTCCGCCTCGACAGCGAGATGCTCCTTTTCGCTGCCGTGCTGTCTCTCGTCGCCGGACTCATTGCCGGGCTCTACCCCGCATGGCGTGCCTGCCGGATCGCGCCAGCCATGCAGCTGAAGGTGCAGTAGACCGCGATTGATCTCGGTCGCTCAGGAGAGACTACCCATGCACATCGGACCAGTCGTTCGCGCCATGAACCACAACCGGACGCGCGTCACACTGATCATCCTCGAGATCGCCATCACCCTGGCGATCGTCACCAACTGCGTTAACGTGATCCTCGCCGAGAGGGCGAAGATGGCTACGCGCTCCGGCTTCGAAGACACCGGCATCGTCCGACTGCACACACGGCCGTTCGTGCCGGAGTTCCAGGATGAGGCGTTCATCCGAACCACCGTCGACGCGGATCTGCAGGCCATCGAAGGCGTCCCCGGCGTTGAAGCAGTCGCGAACACGAGCTTCCAGCTGTGGGAGGGAGGGGGGAGCTCGACCGAGATTCGCCCGGCCGGATCCAGCAGTGCGCCCGTGAGAACTCAGATCTACTACGGATCGCAGAACATCACGCAGTCCCTCGGCGCAACCGTCAGCGAAGGACGCCCGTTCGCCGAAGGGGAGCACGGTTCCGGATCCGGTGAGGAATCGGCCAGCGTCGTCATCATCTCGCGCGCTCTCGCGGAGGCGCTGTTTCCGGGCCAGCCGGCGGCGGGGCGCAGCATCGAGTTCGTCACGGGGACGGGAGAAGCCACGGGCGACCCCTATGCGATCGTCGGTGTGATGGAGCGGTTCTTCAATCCCTTCGGAATGCCGGGCGCCGATCCCGATCCGTTCGAGGAGCGCGGCCTCTTCTACCCGCAGCGGGCCGGAAGCTACGCCCAGGGCCTTCGCTACCTGATCCGGGTCAGCGATCCCGGCGACATGGCCGCAATCATCACGGAGATCGAGCGGAGAATCGTCGAAGTGAATCCGGGAAGGGTCGTCGAGTTCGAGCCGGTCTCCGAGAAGAAAGCCCGCTGGTTCGCCACGAGCAGCCTGATGGTCACGACGATGACGTTCATCATCGCCATGCTGGTGATCATCAGCGCTCTCGGCCTGATCGGCATCACCGCGCTCTCGGTCGCCGAGCGTACGCGGCAGATCGGGACGCGTCGCGCGCTCGGTGCCACCCGCGCCGACATCCTCCGTCATTTCCTCATCGAGAACGCCATCATCACTGCTGCCGGTCTCGCTCTCGGGATCGTCGCGACCTACGCACTGAACGTCTTCCTCGTCGCCAACCTGGTGGACGCGAAGATGCCGCCGATGCTCATTCTGTTCGGAATCGCTCTGCTGCTGCTGAACGCGATCGTGGCGACGCTGCCGCCAGCATTCCGGGCTATGGGCATCTCGCCCGCCGTCGCAACGAAGAGCATCTGACCGGCTTTTTGACCGGTTCACGGAGAATCCCATGTTCCTCTACCAGATCAAGACGGCGCTGAAGAGTCTCCGCCGCAATCCGATCCTGACGGCACTGCTGATCGGAGGCATCGCTCTCGGAATCTGCATCGCGACCACTTTCGTCACGCTCCGCCACATGTATATGCGCGACGCTCTCTCGCAGAAGAAGGATCAGGTCTTCTACGTCCGCCTCGACAGCTGGGGGCAGGACTCCTCGCTCGACCAGTTTCCCGGCGGCATTCCGAATCAGATCACCTATCCCGACGCCCGCGGGCTGATGAGCTCTCCCGTTCCCGTACGGCAGACGCCGACCTACATGACGAAGATGTTCGTCCACCCGGATCCGGGAGTCGCAGAACCGTACCAGGCGGAAGTGCGCATGGTCTTCGCCGATTTCTTCCCGATGTTCGACGTCCCGTTCCAATATGGGGGAGGCTGGCCGGACGCCGCCGACGAGCGGGTCGAGCCGGTCGTCGTGATCGACTATGCGACGAACCTGAAGCTCTTCGGGGGCGAGAACAGCGTCGGACGATCGCTGCGGCTGCGCGATCGTGACTTCCAGGTAGCCGGCGTGCTCGCGCCATGGCGGCCGGGGTTGCGGATCTTCGATCTGACGCGCGATCCGACCGGGGCGCCCGAGCCGATTTACATCCCCTTCAATCACGGCGAGGCGATGACGCTCTGGGCGGCGGGCAACAACTCCGGGTGGAAGCGGCAGACGATCAACAGCTTCGAGGACAACATTCAATCGGAGCGGATCTGGTTGCAGTACTGGGTTGAGATCCCGGATGCGGAGTCGAGGGGGGCGTACAACGACTGGCTGCGCGGCTACATCGACGACCAGCGGGCGCTCGGCCGTTTCGAACGGCCGACGAGGTTCGCGGTGACGACGATCCCCGCACTCATCGAGGAGTTCGGCCTGGTTCCGAATGGAGTGAAGGCGATGAGTCTCGTCTCTCTCCTTTTCCTGGCCGTCTGTTCACTCAACCTCGTCGGCATTTTGCTCGGGAAGTTTCTCTCGCGAATCCCCGAGGTCTCCGTGCGCCGCGCTCTCGGTGCCAGCAAGGCGCAGATCTTCTGGCAGCACGTAATCGAGTGTGAGTTGATCGGCCTCATCGGAGGTGCCGCAGGAATCATCCTTTCCATCGGCGTGCTCTCGGTGCTCGGCCGCTTCATGGACAACGGCGACGCGCTCGGGCTGGACGGAGAGATGCTTCTGGTGGCGGCCGTACTGTCGCTTCTGGCCGGCCTGACCGCCGGCATCTACCCCGCGTGGCGCGTCTGCAGAGTGGCGCCAGCGATGCAGCTCAAGATCCAGTAGCTCGAGGAGAAAGAGATGGCCATGCACATAGGACCGATTGTCCGCGCCATGAATCACAGCCGGACGCGCGTCATCCTGATCGTTCTCGAAATCGCCGTGACCCTGGCGATCGTCACCAATTGCGTCAACGTCATTCTCGCCGAGCGCGCAAAGATGATGCAGCCGTCAGGATTCGACGATGCGAACATCGTCCGCATCGACGTGCTTCCTTATGGAGAGGGATTCGCGGAGCCGGGGGTGATCGGCGCGCTGATCGATTCAGACCTTCGGGCGATCGCAACCATCCCCGGCGTCCGGGCCGTGGCCAACGCCCTCTTCGAGCCGTGGGATCCGCGGGGGTCGAGCAGTACGTTTCACCGCGTCGACGGGGTGGGCGGCGGTCTGGCGATGCAGGAGTATTACGGCACGCAGGATCTGATCGATACCCTCGGCGCGCGGATCATTGAGGGACGGCCCTTTCAGGAGGGAGACCACAGCTCCGGCACGACGCTCGTCAGTCCATCCGTGGCCATCATCTCCAAGGGGCTCGCCGACGTGATGTTCCCGGACGGAGACGCGATAGGCAAGGCTCTGCGGCGCGGCGATCCCGGCGAGATCGAGGAAGATCCGCTCACGATCGTCGGCGTCATCGAGCACTTTCACCGGCCCTTCGTCTTCGACGAGGACGGCTCACTCGCCCGCCTCGCGCTTTTCGTGCCCGCCCGAATCGGGGGCGCCTGGGGCATGCCCTATCTGGTCCGCGCGGAGCCTGGCCGGCTCGACGAAGTCATTCCCGCCGTCGCCGCTGCGCTGAAGGAGAATCGCGCCGAGCGGGCGATCGACGTGAGACGGGTCGGCGACACGAAGGGACGCTGGTTCGCCGGAAGCAGGATCGTGGTAGCCACGATGAGCTTCATCATCGTCGCGCTCGTCGGTCTCAGCGCTCTCGGCCTGATCGGGCTGACCGCGCTCTCTGTTTCGGAACGGACGCGCCAGATCGGCACCCGTCGCGCTCTCGGCGCAACGCGCTCCGACATCCTCCGTCACTTTCTGATCGAGAATGCGATCGTGACCGCGGCAGGGCTCGCGCTCGGGATCATCGCGACGTACGCGCTCAACATCTTCCTCGTGAACAATGTGACTGCCGTGAAGATCGCCCCCGAGCTGATCGCTGCCGGCATCGGCATCCTTCTGCTCAACGCGGTGCTGGCAACGGTGCCTCCCGCCCTGCGCGCATCGAAGATCTCTCCGGCCGTGGCGACGCGGAGCGTCTAACCAGAATGACGTTTCAACGTATGGAAGCTTTCAGCGACGCTCGGTGTCATGACACTCCGGTGCGCCGCTGGCGAACCGCTGACGAATCCTTCTCATGAACCGCGTTCTCATCGTCGAAGACCAGCCGGCCGTCGCGAAAGCGATCCGGCTGCTCTTCGAGCTGCACGACATCGAGTCGGACGTCACCGCCTCGGCCGACACCGCTGCGCGCATGGTCGGACGGGGGGACGTAGCTGTCGTGCTTCAGGACATGAACTTCACTCCGGGAGCGACGGAAGGAGAAGAAGGGACGCGATTGTTCCGGCGTCTCCGCCAGCTCGATCCCGGATTGCCGATTCTCCTGATGACCGCCTGGACCTCTCTCGAGACGGCCGTGCAGCTCGTGAAGGAGGGCGCGACCGACTACTTCGCCAAGCCGTGGGACGACGAGAAGCTGATCGCCACCGTGAAGAGTCTTCTCGAGATGCGCAGCGGGAGAACGGCCGGCGCGTCGAGCGGCGGCGACGCGCGGCGCGAGCGGGAAGCACTGGCGCGCCGGCATGACCTGCGCGGCGTCGTCTACGAAAGTCAGCCGATGCATCGCGTGGTGTCACTCGCGGTGCAAGTCGCCCCTTCAGACGTTCCGGTGCTGATCACAGGACCGAATGGCGCGGGGAAGGAGAAGATCGCGGAGATCGTGCATACGTCGTCGAAGCGGCGGCAGCGTCCGTTCGTCAAGGTGAACGTCGGAGCACTCCCGGACGAGCTGCTGGAGAGTGAGCTTTTCGGAGCCGAGCCGGGCGCGTTCACCGGCTCGACGCGTCTCCGCCTCGGCCGCTTCGAGGCTGCCGACGGCGGTACCCTTTTCCTCGACGAGATCGGCAACCTCTCGCCCCAGGGGCAGATGAAATTGTTGCGCGTGCTGCAGACGGGTGAATTCGAGCGGCTCGGCTCGAGTCAGACTCGTCGGGTGGACGTTCGAGTCCTCTGCGCGACGAACGCCGATCTTCATCAGGCGATCGCTCGAGGAGCGTTCCGGCAGGACCTCTTCTTCAGGATCGCCGTGGTCGAGCTTGCCCTTCCGCCACTATGCGAGCGGAGGGAGGATGTTCTGCCGCTCGCTCATGCCTTTCTGGCGGGCGGGAAAGCTCTCGGCGAGGAGGCGCGCGAGGCATTGCTCGCGCACGACTGGCCGGGGAACGTGCGCGAGCTGCAGAACCGCATCCAACGCGCGATCGCGCTGAGCTCCGGCGCGACAATCACGCCTGCCGATCTGGCGCTGGCCGAGGAGAAGGGATCGCGTCTCGAAGAAGTTCCGCTGGAGCGGATGCAGATCGAGGCGGCGCTTCTTAACGCGAACGGCAGTGTGTCGAAGGCGGCCGACGCGCTGGGCCTGAGCCGGCAGGCGCTCTACCGCCGGATGGAGAAGCTCGGCATCGTGCTCGAGCGAAGGCCGCGGAATTGAGTGCGGCAGTGATGCGGACGCGGTAGGCTGACCTGTGCGCCTTTCCCTCCGAGTTTCGGCCGCGGTCACGCTCGCAGCGCTCGCCGGTGCCGGCATCGCGACGCTCACGATCGGCGAGGGAGTATTGCCGGCCCTTGGAGATTCGCGTCTGCGCTGGTTGCTGGCTGCCGGACTCGCACTGCCGCTGATCGTCTGGTGCGCACAACTGATTCTCACGCCGATCCGTCAGCTCCGGACCGATCTCGGGAATGCATTGCGAGCTGCGCGCGACGGGGACTACGGGCTGCGGCTCGTGGTCCGTGGTGACCGGGAGCTCGCGGAGATGAGGCAGCTTTACAACGAGCTAGCCGATGCGATCCGGACGGATCGACACGAGTTGCACAACAAGGAGGTCCTGCTCGATACGGTGCTGCAGCGGACTCCGGTCGGTGTCGTCCTGCTCAATGCAGCACAGCGGGTCGTCTACTCGAATGCGACGGCTCGCGAGCTTCTCGCGGCCGGAGGGCGTCTCGACGGACGGCTGCTCGACGATGTCAACACGGACCTCGATCCGCGCTTGTGCGAAGTGCTGGATGGAGAGGGCGATGCGATCTTCCAGTCTGGTGAAGAGACGTTTCAAATCATCCAGCGCAAGTTCCGGCTGCACACCGTCGATCACCGGTTGGTCCTGCTCGAGCGCATGACGCACGAGCTGCGGCGTCAGGAAGTGAACGTCTGGAAGAAGGCGATCCGGCTGATCAGCCACGAGATCAACAACAGCATCGCTCCGGTCAGCTCGCTGTTCCATTCGGCACGCCGCGTTCAGGAAATGCCGGAACAGAAGCATCGTCTGGAAGAGATCTACGGAATGATCGATGAGCGGCTGCAGTACCTTCGCGATTTTCTGGAATCGTACGCCCGCTTTGCGCGGCTTCCGCAGCCTGTGCGGGAGAGCGTCCGCTGGAGCGAGATCCTCGATCCGGTCGGGGCGCTCTACGAGTTCCGCGTCGAAGGGGACGTCACCGCGATCGTCGATCTCGACCGCGGTCAGATGCAGCAGGTCGTCATCAACCTCGTCAAGAATGCGCACGAGTCAGGAAGCGATCCGGATGAGGTGATCGTCTCGATCCAGCGGACGGCGACGGATGAGGTACTGCGCGTCCTGGATCGCGGGTCAGGGATCAGCGACGAAGTGATGCGTCAGGCCGTTGTGCCGTTCTTTACGACCAAGGCGGAGGGGACGGGGCTCGGCCTCGCGCTCTGCAACGAGATCGTCGAGGCCCACGGGGGCGGCATGCGGCTGGCGCGGCGAGAGGGTGGAGGAACGGTTGCCACCTGCTGGCTCCCGACCTCAGCCCGAAACTCCGACGCACAACCGTAGACGCGGAATGCTCACTTCGCAATTTGACGCTCTTTTGTCGTCCTTCCTTTCTCAGGCCACGTTGCCCTTCTCCCCCGCGCGCTTCTTGCGGGGGGGAGAAGGTGCCGAAGACGGATGAGTGGGCGAACCACCGCCCTGCACGTGCATCTTGCTCGTGTGCGACCGATTTCACGGCCCCTCACCCGGCCCTTCGGCTTCGCTCAGGGCCACCCTCCCCGCTAAAAATCGCGGGGAGAGGGGCGACAGGTCTCATGTTCGGCGAGCCGCCAATCGGCGATCGCGCCAGCCCACGCGACCCCCACGCACACTGATGATCGATTCTGACGTTCTTTCCCGTTCGTATCAGCAAAGCAACCGAACGAGGAGAGATGAGATGACTGAGCCCAGAGTGATACCTGACCATCGTTGGACACCTTCCACCGCCCTGCCCCGCCTCAGCATCCTTGTGATGCTGATCGTGATCCTCGGCTTCTCGCCTGCCAGCGGCGCAGAACCACGCAAGGTGACGCCGGGCCCAGGCTCACGCGTTGTCTTCGATCTTGGACCCCAGCCCGATGCATCGGTTCTCGAGGACGCGGCCAGTCTTGCCGGCCTCGCCGCAGAGCTCTTCCCGAGTGAAGCCACGATCGGGTTCGACGACGGGCGAGCGACCTTCCTGCCGGGCGGCTCCTTGAAGATCGCGAATCAGTCCGCTCCTCCCGTGGCGCGGGGATTTTCGATCCGCCACCTGGGGCGCGGCCGCCTCATGTCGGGTGAAGCAAATGGCGAAGGTCAGGGCGACGGCACCGGCTCCGGAGATAGTCGCGAGTTCGACGAGCCAGCGGGTTCGAGCAGCATGGTGGCGTTCAATCCCAAAACAGGCAACGAGTTCATCATCACGACGACAACCGCTCAACTCGCGGCCATCGCGGCGGAGGCGGAGCGGACCGGGCTCAATCGAGAAACCGACGTTCCTCCTTCCCGCTCAGGCGCAACGTTTGGAGCCCCGACCGCCGACGCGGTGACGATCGGCTCTGCCGACTTCTACACCGGCTTTGCGCCTCTCGGGTTCAGCGGCGGCAATGACGACCGGTTCAGGCCTTACGCCGTCAACGCCGCGGTCACAAACAACGTCGACCGGCGCCGCGTCCAGGTTGGCACCGGTTGCTCGGGCACGCTGGTGGGGCCGCGGCACGTGGTGACCGCCGGACACTGTCTCTACAACCGGCTCACCCAGGCCTGGGGCAACAACTTCACAGTCCGCTCCGGGAGGAACGGCAACAGCGTTGGCGCATCCGTCCTCGTCAACACCGCGAGCATCCCCCCCGGCCAGGTCATCTGGTACTTCACCCCGGCCGAGTGGCGGAATCTGTCGGTCACCAACACCGACCCGTTCGATTTTGCCATCATCGTATTGCCGGGCAGACTCGGCGACGCGGCCGGCGGCTGGTTTGGCTGGTGGGCGCTCGGCGACGCGACCCTCCAGGCAACTACGATCAATCGGGCCGGCTATCCGGCGTGCGCCGCAACCTTCGGCACTCCCCCAGTCCCACGGATTGATGTGCTTCAGACCGACGCGCCGCTGGCGTGCTACCCGAATCACTACTACCGGAACGCAAACCCCTGCCAGGTCGGCAACTTCCGCAACGCAAAGGATGGCTGGTCTCGCACCCTTGACCACTCGTGTGACGCCTCAGCCGCTGACAGCGGATCCGGACTCACGACGAACTTCAATGGCCTGGGCAACGGCGTGGTGGGTATTCACTTCTTCAGCCTTTGCGGCAAGACGGCAACCGACGTTGCCTGCACCGGCAACCTCAACACCCTGCCTTTGCGCGCGATTCGCATCACGCCCGAGTACTCCGGCTGGATCTCCCACTTCCGCAAGACCTATCCATGAGTCACCATTGATTCGAGGGGCCTCCGATTACGTCCTCAATGAACGTGATCGGAGGTCATCACCCTCCGGCCGGAGGGGTCCAGTTCGTCCCAACGTCTTTCAATCTACTTAACGCGTGGGCATAGCAAGTGCGACTGCATTCGCCTTTCATATTGCAGTACCTTGGCGCGTTGCCCCAGACAGGACGGACCGCTGCGAACGGTGCTACATTGCAGATGAAATCCCATGAGGCGAAGGCTATTCGGCGCGGGCGTGCTCCTGGCGGTGCTCGTCGCGGTTGCGCTTCCGATCGCGATCTCGATCTGGATGGCGCACCAGCGGAGCATGGACCTCGAGGTCCGTCACCTCTCTGAAGTCGCCTCAGACGTTCTCCAGCGCGTCGACGCCATGGCTCAGCAGGCGACCGCTGCGTATGACCGGCTGGAGGCCGAAGCTCCGGACGAACCCTGCTCGGAGGCCGGTCTCGAGCTACTTCGATCGATTGTGATCGCCTCCTCCCGGGTCCAACTCGTCGGCCACGTCCGTGACGAACGCCTCCTCTGTTCGTCCCTCGGCCTCCACGGAGGCGGACTCGCACTGGGGGCGCCGGCATGGGTGAACACGAGAGGCGTTGCGTTTCGCCCTGCCACTCAGATCCAGCCCGGGGCCGCGACGTTTCTCGCTCTGCAAAAGGGGTCATGGATCGCGGCAGTCGAAACCGAGCGCCTCATCGAGGTGTTCTCCGACCGTCCCGAGCTTTCGGTCGGCGCGTTCACGATCGCGAGTGCGCATCCCATCATCCACCGCGGGGCGTTCAACGAGAACTGGCCGCGCAGACTGGGGGCCAGCTCCGAGAGAACGCTGTTCGACCGCCAGCATCTCGTCGTGATGAAACGGTCAACGAGTTTCGAAGCGGCAGCCTACGCCGCGCTTCCCGTCGATTACCTGAAGGGACGGATCTACAGTCAGGCACTCGTCCTGCTGCCGATCGGAATCGCCGTAGGTGCGCTGCTGGCGTTCGGCATATTCCGGTTCCTTCATCGGCAGGCTTCGTTCCCGGCGCGGCTCCGAACGGCACTTCGACGGCATGCACTCCAGGTGGAATACCAGCCGATCGTCGATCTTCACAGTGGAGCTATCGTCGGCGCGGAGGCGCTGCTGCGGTGGCCGTCGCTACCGGAACCGCTGGGCAGGCCCGACCGGATCGTCAGGTCAGCCGAAGAATGCGGACTGATTCAGCAGGTTACCGCGTATGTCATCGCGCGCGTGGCCGCTGATGCCCCCAGGATCGTGGCTCACTCTCCAGACCTCTATATCAGCATCAACCTCTCGGCCGGCGACCTTCACGACGGCGGAGTCGTGGAGCACCTCCGGCGTCTGGTATCCGACTCACACCTGATGCCTTCCAACGTCGTCGTCGAGGCGACCGAGCATTCTTTCGTGAACCCGGAGCTGGCGCGAGACACCATTCGTGCGATTCGTGAGCTCGGAATCCGCGTCGGCATCGACGATTTCGGAACGGGATTTTCGAGCCTCTCTCATCTCGCGAAGCTACCGCTCGATCTTCTGAAGATCGACCGGAGCTTCGTCGAGACGATCGGCACCGATTCACCCACCAGCGAAGTCGCAATGCACATCCTGCGCATTGCCTCGTCTCTCTCCCTGCAGGTCATCGCCGAAGGAGTCGAACGGCAGGAGCAGGTCGCATTCCTTCAGCAGCACGGCGTCGCACTCGCACAAGGCTGGCTGTTTCATCGCTCACTGCCTCTCGACGCTCTGCTCGAGTTGCTGGCAGATCAGCCGGATGTCGGCAAGGCCGAGCACCAGGCCGGCTGATCTAGCCCTCGGGACGGGAAGAGCGGCGCGCGACTTTTGTTGAGCATGGGGTGAACGTGACCACGGTGCGCTCGTGTCTGATCGTCTTTCTCCTGCTCTCGTGTCTGGTCGCATCCGCGAGCGCGCAGGATCGCGCGATCTGCGCGGTGTGCGGACCACGCGAAGGCGCCGGCCTCGAGCCTGTGAAGGCGACCGCGATCTACAAGGGCGAGCACTACTACTTCTGCAGCAATCGATGCAAAGTCGAGTTTCTCAAGGAACCGGACGCCTTTCTCGTCTCCGACGAAGGGACGCAGGCTCCCCCCTTCCGGCTGAAGGCCTTCGACGGCACCTCGGTATCGCTCGCCGACTTCCGCGGCCAGGTCGTGCTGCTCGACTTCTGGGCCACGTTCTGCCCACCCTGCATTGCGGCGTTGCCCGAACTGCAGGCGCTCCATGCGAAGAACGCGATGCGGGGCTTCTCGGTCGTCGGTGTGACGGTCGATGACCGCGCGGCGATGGTCCGGAAGGCGACGAGCCAGGCGAAGGTCTCGTATCCGATCCTCCAGTCGACACCCGAGGTGTGGAACGCGTACAGCGTCACGGCGCTGCCAGCGATGGTTCTGGTCGGAAGGGACGGCCGGATCATCAGACGTTACGGTGGCGAGGCGGACAAGGTAGCGATGCTCGCCGAGATCGAGCGGGCGATCGCCGTACCGGCGGTGACCTCGAGATGATGATGCGCGCGGCCCTTGTCGTCGCGATCGTCGTCACGCTCGCCGTCGCGACGCAAGTGTCCCCGCAGGAGACTCCCGCGCCCGAGGAATGCCTCGCGAAGCGTGACGATGCGTCCGCCGTACAGGTAACTCACGGATCGAAGTCGTATCGGCTCGCGAGCGAGGCATGCCGCGCACAGTTTCTCAGCGACCCGGAGAGATACTCGCAGCTCTACGACGCGCTCATCGAGCTCGAAGCGGAAGGAACACCGCTTCGCCGGCCATCGACCGCATCGCTCGTCCCGAGTTGACCTGGCTGACCCGGCGAAGGGATGGCGGTCCGGGGGACCGCTTCAGACGCGGCAAAGTGGGAGCTCTCTCATCGGTATCTGAGCGGTCAGATCGATCGGGCGACTCACCGGACGATCGTCATGCATCAGCTCCGCCCGGATCTGAAGCTCGGGATCGAATGGAATCAGCGCGCCGATGAAGTCGGATTCGTTGCGAACTGGCGCGCCGTGTCTGAGTCGGATCGCCGGCCAGCAGTCATTCTCGGCACGAGCTCGGACCGCATCGGCACGCCGGAGGGGCAGGCGTATTTCGTAACCGTGAGCAAGAGTCTCCATCACGACCTCGGCATTCCGATTGCGCCCTACACCGGAGCAAGCTACAGCACATTCGAGAACCGCATGCTCTACCCGTTCGGTGTGAACGTCGCGATCGGTTCGCGATGGTCGGCGATGATCCTCAACGACGGCGTCCATACGCATCTGTCAGCAACATACGGGTGGGGGCGCTTTGCGGTGACCGTCCTCGCGATCGAGCGGAAGGATCTCGGCATCACGGTCGCCGCAAGGTTCTAGCCAGGAGTCCATTGCGGAGCTGGGTCGTCCAGTTGACGTAGAACGGTTCGTGCCACTCGGGGGATCTCAGCGACTTGCGATTCCAGTCGCGGCGTACGCGCCGTCACTTCTTCCAGAAGACTCGACGATCGATATTCATGCGCTTCGGGATCTCGAAGAGGTTCGGCCCGGGTATCGGTGCTTGCTGTCGAATGCAAACACGAGGCAGTGTTGACTGTCACGCACGACCTGTTCAATCAGCATTGAAAATGAAAGCGGACACCGCCGCACTCGCGGACACCGCCGCACTCATAGTGCGGACCGTTCCCGCCCGGCGAACCCCGGACACGAACGGCACGCGAACCGTCAGCAATGGACGCGGACTCGCGCGGACTTCGTCTTCCTATGGCTGACCGCTGCGCGTTGCAGAAAAGGACCGAACCGTGACGACTCATTCTGCCATCAGATGCTTCCTGACAGGTTTTGCGTTGCTGTCCATCGCGAGTGCCGTCCCGGCACAGACCACACGCACTGACGTGCCGGGCTACGTCGTGCAGTACCTGGGTGCAGGGACGCCCGTGAGGATCAACGACTGGAATCAGGCTGTGGGTTTCCGCGACGTCAGCGGCGTGCGGCGTGCGGTTCTGTTCGACGGCACCATGCAGGACCTCCCTCCTCTGGCCGTAGGGGCCGGTTGTGAGGCAAGAGACATCAACGAGGTGGGCAGCATCGTCGGCTTTTGCGCGCCGAGTGTGAACAAGACCGGGCGCGCCGTGATCTGGACAAAGTCCGGAGGCAAGTACACGGTGACGCAGATCCCGACATTCGCCGGCGACACCGGCAGCGCGGCCATCGCCATCAACAATCTCGGCGAGGTCGTCGGCATGCGCAACTTCCGGCTGTCGTCAGGAATGCAGGTCGGTGCCGCCTTCATCTGGCGTGTGTCGAGCGGTCCGATCGACGTGCTCAAGACCTATGGTCTGAACGACTTTCCCACCGACATCAACGACGCCGGCCAGGTGCTCCTCGATCAGAAGATTCTCGATCTGCGCACCGGCCAGGTCACCGACCTCGGCGTGCCGCCTGGCCCACCCTCGTATTTCGCCGTTCGAACCGCATCGATCAGCAGGAACGGGAACGTTGCTGGCTCCGCGGTACCGTCATCGAGCTCGAACCCGCAGCGCCTCGTGCGGCACAGCGAAGGCAGCTGGCATGTACTGGGGGGCTGGGGCCAGTGGGACTCCGGTAACGGTGTGAACGATGCGGGCACGGTAGTAGGACAGGGGGTTCCGTATCTCGGCTCCGGCTCCGGATACAAAGGAGTCATCTGGTTCGATCAGATGCGTACGTTGCTCTATGCCGATGACTTTCTTCTCGAGAGCCAACGTGACTGGATCGTACTCTCCGCCGTCGCCATCAACGGTGACGACGTGGGCGGAGTCGCCGGCGCGGGCCGGATCCTGGGCGTCGGACAGAACTCTGTGACTGGCGAATATGGCGCGATCATGCTTCAACCGGCCGGATCGCTGCCGGTTCCTTACTCCCCTTCCAGCCTGCAGGCGACGCCTCGTCAGGCCAGCTGGCAGCAGCCGTACAACGCCATCGGCCTGTCATGGAGCGACAACAGCCGGACTGACTTCGGCTTCAAAGTAGAACGAACCGCAGCAGGACTGGCTGCATGGTCCGAACTCGCACGGGTGAGTGGCAATACCTACGAAGACACAACTGGCAGTCTCGGCGTGACGTATGACTACAGGGTACGAGCGATCGGTCTGGCGGGCGACTCCGCTCCATCGGCTACGGCGCGAGCGACCTTTCCGCAGACGTCGACCGACACCACGCCTCCAACTGTTGCGTTTGTCGCGCCGGTCAGCGGCGCCCAGCTGACCGGCAACGTCCAGATCGTCGTCGACGCTTCAGACGATCGAGGATTGAACTTCGTCGAGGTGCAGTATCAGCCGAACATGGGTCAGCCACGGATCTGTTCCGCCGCGGGAGGTGGTGCGCTCACCTATCGACTCAGCTGCACCTGGAACACGAGCAACCTCGCACCCGGCTCGTACGAGCTGACGGCGTACGCCTCCGACACGATCGGCAACTACAAGACGCAGACGATCAACGTGACGGTGGGAAGCACCGCAGCACCATC
>DASVLC010000380.1:0-2809 GCA_036385045.1 Thermoanaerobaculia bacterium
GTCTTGGAGGGTCTATCTCACGGACGGACGGCCGTCCTGATTGGATATGACCGCGCGCACGATGTGATCTCGGCGGAAACCTTCGCCCAGTTCCGAGTCAGCAACTTCAGCGGAAGGGGTGCACCGTCCCGCGGTCCGGAAGACATAGCGGAAACTTTACGCAGCTTGAAATCGACACCAGAACTCGATCTCGGACCGATCTCAGCAGAGGCACTCGCTCCCGAGCTGAAACGGCACCTGCAGGATATCTCGGGGCGCTTTACGGCCGATCCACTCGCCGGAACGATCGGGCAGCTTCTCGAGCGAACGACTAGTACATCTGCGCTCTTCGCGACGATCGCCCGCAGCCTGTCAGAGAAGGAACTGAAAACTCTGTACCGCGTTGCAGAGGGATGAAGTGTTGCGCCGCTGCTGAGAGCGGCGGCTCAAGGTTAGCTCTCGCCTCTCAGTCGGGCGATTCGTTCTCTGACTGGAAGCAGGGCAAGCTGGTTGTAGTATCGATCCACAGCCGGAGATCTCTGCTTCTCGCCCTGGGGCCCATGCCAGAGGTGGAGAAGCGGCAGGTACCCAAACCTCGTCGATTCAAGCGTCTCGGCGCGGTCCCAGAAATCGTTATCCTCCCCTCCCCAGCCGACGAAGCGCTCGTCAAAGCCGCCAATCGCATCAAAACCCTCAGACGTGATGGCGACGCTCCCGCCATGAGCGTTCTGGAGCACCTTCTCGCACCGACCGGATGATCCGAGATAGAAGAGGAACCGCTTCAGATCAATCGCCGCGTAACCGCTCTCCGCCTGTCGGACAATTTCCCGGGCATAGGACTTCGGGACCAGGATGTCCCCATCGTGCAGCACGAGCAGCGACGCTCGTGCATGACGCACCCCTTCGTTGAAGGCCGCTGAACGGTTGTAGGGCTCGGCATCGGAAGCGATCGTCATCGGGATGTGTGCGACCCACCCAGGGAGATCTGACAAGGACACCGACTGCTCCACCACGACGACCTCCACAGGCACATCCTGTCCGGCAATACTCTCGATCGTCTCGAGGAGCAGGGGAAGACGCTCACTGCCGCGGTGTCCGATGATGAAACTGACGACCGGGCTTCCGGGTACGGCAGGCGTATCGCGCCGCAGGATCGGCCACTCTCCGAAGCTCGTTCGCATAAGACGCTCCGCCTGCGAGGGGAAGACGTCGCAGTAGTGGACCGTCGAGGTCCATTGCCATTCGCACCGCACCCCGCGGCCGCTCTCGTCGACCGTGATTCGCTCGTTACGATTCCGGATCAGCTGCCACCGGCCGCGGACGTGCTGCTCAAAGCGCGGCGCGTCGTAGATGAGGGCGCCGGCGAGACGGCGAATGGAGTTCGGCACTCCCGCATTCTATCCAGTCTCACGCGGGCCGCAGAGATGAGCGTGAACTCATCAGCGTCATCGCTGAGTCATTCCCGCGCTGGAGCCGTGGCCGGACATGAAGTCGGTGGATCGCAACCGGTCAACCGCTCATAATCGGCTCATGTGCGGGATTTCCGGCATCTGGCGGTTTGACGGAGCGAACGCGGAAGAGCTGTCGGCAACAGCTCACCGAATGACCTCGTGCATCGCGCACCGCGGGCCCGATGCCGATGGAACTTGGACTGACCCGGCCAGCGGCGTCGCCCTCGGATTCCGCCGCCTTGCCATTCTCGATCTGACCGAGGCGGGCGCCCAGCCGATGACCTCGGCGTCGGGCCGGTATGTGATCGTCTTTAACGGCGAGATCTACAACTCGCCGCGCCTGCGCGAGCGTCTCGAACGTGAGGGCACCGCCCCGAAATGGCGTGGGCACAGCGATACCGAGGTGCTGCTTGCCTGCATCGAAGCATGGGGAATCAGACCGGCGGTCGAAAGCTTCGTCGGAATGTTCGCCTTCGGCGTCTGGGATACACGCGACCACACCCTGACGCTGGTTCGCGATCGCCTCGGCGTAAAACCGCTTTACTTCGCATTGACACCGCACCTGCTAGTTTTCGCATCCGAGCTACGGTCGATCCGGACATCGGCCGTGATCGGGTTCGCGATCGACCGTGAAGCGGCCGGCCTCTACGCACGCTTTCGCTATGTTCCAGCTCCTCGGTCGATCTATGAGGGCGTCGGGAAGCTGACGCCTGGAAGCATTCTCACGATCGAACAGAGCGGCAGCGAAAGGCTCGAACGGTACTGGGATTCTGCGGAGGTTGCAGAGCATGCTGCGCGCAACCGTTTCGCCGGAAACGAAGAAGACGCAGCAAACGATCTCGAAGGACTCCTCACCGACGCCGTGATGCTGAGGACCATCGCTGATGTTCCTCTCGGCGTATTCCTTTCGGGGGGCGTCGATTCCAGCCTGATCACCGCGCTCATGCAGAAGAACTCGGGTCGGCCCGTATCAACGTTTTCGATCGGCCTTCATGACAGCAAGCTCGATGAAGCGCCAGCCGCCGCGGAGACGGCGCGCTATCTTGGTACCGATCACCACGAACAATATGTCGGAGAGGACAATGTGCTTCGTTTGGTCCCCACCATCACGGATGTTTTCGACGAGCCATTCGCTGACGCCTCCAGTATTCCTACGTATCTCGTATCGCGGATCGCCCGCAATTCTGTCACCGTGGCACTCGCAGGTGACGGTGGCGACGAGCTCTTCGCCGGCTACCACCGGCATTTTCTCGGCCATCGTCAACAGCGACACGTCAGAGCCGTTCCACGAGTACTGCGTCCGGCCGCCTCCCGTCTCCTGGCGTCATTGGCGCGCCGGGAGTCGACTCGACGACTCGCGAAAGCACTCGTCCGGAACG
>DASVLC010000381.1:0-2936 GCA_036385045.1 Thermoanaerobaculia bacterium
AGAGTCACAGACCGTGCGCGGGCACGGGCTCGGGCTCGGGCCCGGGAGAGGCGGGCGCGTGGGTCGTTGAACTTGATGCGAGCGTGGCTCCGACAAGCAGGAAGAACCTGGCATCATGGTGATCGACCCCGAGAACGTGAAGCTCAATCCTACGAGTTGGTGATCGAGCTGATCACATCCCGCCGTACGAGCCTTAGCCCTCCCGCGCCCGAGCCCGCGCCCGGCTTTTCTAAGGAACGAATCCTCAGCCCTCGGGGCCTAGATCCCACGAAGAATCGCCCGCACTGGACTGCCATCCCCTCCGGCGATCCTCAGAGGCAGAGCCACCAACTCGTAGCGCCCCTCGGCGACGTTGTCGAGTACCAGTCCCTCGAGATTCGCCATGTTGTTTCGCGCAAAGGCCTGATGCGCCTCGAGCTGCTTCGACTCGAAAGGGTCGACTGACGGCGTGTCGATCCCGATGGTGATCACACCGAGGCTGTGGAGCCAGTCGACCAGCTCCGGCGAGAGACTCGCGAAGTCGTTGTTCCACCGGCGGTGATCGGGGAAGGTGCCGGTGCGCAGCAGCACCCGCGATGCAAGGATCCGCTTTCCGGCGAGGTCGTCAGGCGTGATGCGACGCCCCTGCACCCCTTCAATCGGCAGCACGACACAAGGGCCGATGTAGTAATGAAGGCTGCGGCTGGCAATGTCTTCACCGCCGGCGGTGTAGTGACTCGGCGCATCGGCATGAGCACCGACGTGCAGCGTCGTGCGGATGTCCGACAACGTCATGTTTCCACCCGTCGCCATGTCGACGTTGACCGTGCGCGCGTAAGGAGTGTCGCCGGGCCAGACGTTGATCGTCGGGTCGATGACGGGAGAGATGTCGATGAATGCCATATCGTCAGTCCTCAGGCGCCGGCGATCACCTTCAGCTCGACCGCGATCGGCGTCGGCAGCGAGTCGACTCCCACCGTCGTTCGCGTCGGCTGAATGGTTCCGAAGTACTCGCCATAGACCGCGTTGAACGTGGGAAAATCGCGTTCCATGTCGGTCAGGTAGACGGTGACATCGACGACCTTCTCGAGCGAGCTTCCGGCATCTTCCAGAATCGCCTTCACGTTCTCGATTGCTGCACGTGTCTGGACGTCGATGTCGTGTCCGACGATCGCGCCGTTGGAGTCTCGCGTCAGTCCCGGGACCTCGCCGGTTCCCGGAGTCCGCGGACCGATGCCGGACAGAAACAGAAAGTCGCCGACGCGGCGCGCATGAGGATACGGCCCGACCGGCTTCGGGGCGCGGTCGGTGCGCGTGACTCCCGGCTCGGCCACCCTTGACGGAGTTGGGGCGACGGGGCTCGTCGTCTGGGACGACATCTCGCTCGAGCGCTGGACGTCGACGGAATCTTCGAGGACGTTATGCGTCTCGAGCCCCGTACCGCTGGACGAAGTGAGTGCCGGCGACGGCCCTTCGTCGAACTCTTTCTCCCACTCCATCTGCTTCCGGTCGTTCGGTGTCAACTCGACGATCGCGTTTCCAGTACCCCATACCGGCTGGTACTCCCACACCTTGCCGTCATATCGGTTGTGCTCACCCATGACTGCGGCGAGCCACCAGATGGCCTTGAAGCCCATGTCGGCGTTCGCTTCGCGCGCGAAATCGCGCGCGACCTGCGCCACGTCCTCGAGGCGTCCTTCACCGAACATCTCGAGCAGTTTGCGGTTCCACTCGTCGTCTTTCTGCGAGGAGATTCGATCGTTCGCCGGATCGATCTCGGCGACTTCGTAGCGATTCGAGAAGTTCGTCACGCAGACGACGATCGTCTTCTTCCCGTAAGCCTCGATCGCCGCGCGGCCCGCCATGCCGAGTGCCCGCGTCTCGTCGCGTTCCGCGTAGATGTTGCAGGAGACGATGGAAGCCGGAATGGCATTGTTCGGATTCAGCAGCTTCAGGGCGACGACGGTTCCGGTGTCGATCGGAAAGCCGTGATACGCCACGGTCGAAGCCTGCATCCCGCGATCCTTGCACGTCTGTGCGTACAACTTCCCGAACGCCGGATCGATCCTGAATTCATACGGGATCTCACCTAACTCGTACCAGTTGGCATCGACGAGCGTCCACGCCGGCTTCGGATCGACCTGAAAGAGATGTCCGATGACCGAAAACCACTGCGTCGAATAGACCAGCAGCAACTCGGCCCCGCTCCGCTCGATCTCGCGACCGACCGCTTCATACGCCGCCCGCAACTTTCCCCACCCGACGTTCTTTTCGGGCGCGAGGAGCGGGTGGGGCTGGCCTGGGACTATGTAGGCTTTGCTGATCACTGTTCTTGCCCGGCGGTAGTGGAAATTGAAAATTGAAAATTGAAAATTGAAAATGGGGAACGGTTGGCTTGGCTTTCGATCATGAAGTCCCTCTGCTCTTCTTGACGATGGTTGTGAGTATTGCGATCAGCTCTGTGGACTCGTCGATCAGGACTCGCAGTCGCTCGGAGTCGATCGATCTCTCGATGATGCGCAACCAGTATCGCGTTTCACGCGCTTCTTTCAGGGCAATGTTGCATTTGGAAATGAAGTCTGGCCTGCTCTGGGCAGCGTCGGCTTCCTCGAGATTCGCTCCGATCGACCCGGCCGCCCGCATCGCCTGACTGCCCAAGCTCCGAAGCGACGGCTCCTGGCGGTAGTAGTAGCGGTGCATGCTCGTCACGCGACATGCGAACTCGAAGACGCGTTCTCGAAGCTCCGCTCCTTTACCACTCTCCATAACTGTTCCGCTTCTCCGCTTTTCAATTTTCAATTTTCAATTTTCAATTCAGCCTCGCCAGCAGCGACCCGGCCGCCCGCATCGCCTGACTGCCCAAGCTCCGAAGCGACGGCTCCTGGCGGTAGTAGTAGCGGTGCATGCTCGTCACGCGGACATGCGAACTCGAAGACGCGTTCTCGAAGCTCCGCTCC
>DASVLC010000382.1:0-2246 GCA_036385045.1 Thermoanaerobaculia bacterium
ACGACGTGATGCTCGCGGAGATGGAGCGGACGAAGCCGAAAGGGTGGCCGGTCGTCACCTGGCGAACCCTCGGCGGGTTCATGGAGGAGGTCGAGAAGAAAGGGAGCGCGCTGAACTTCGCTTTCTACGTCGGCGCGGCGAACCCGAGAGAGATGGTGCTCGGTCACGCGAACCGCGCTCCCACGGCGGCCGAACTGCGACAGATGGAAGCGATCGTCCAGCAGGCAGTCGATGAAGGAGCGGTCGGACTCTCCTCCGCTCTCATCTATCCGCCAGGCCGTTTCGCGACGACTGCCGAACTGACGGCGATGGCGCGCGTGGCCGGCTCCTACTGGACGCATCTTCGCAACGAGGCCGGCCAGATCGACGCCGCAATCGACGAGGCGATCCGGATCGGACGCGATGCGGGCGTGCCGGTGAACATCTTCCACCTGAAGATCGGAGGGCAGGCGAACTGGGGACGCATGCCACAGGTGATCCGGAAGATCGAAGCGGCGCAGAAGAGCGGCGTCGACATCGCCGCCAACATCTATCCCTTCATGGCGACATCGACCGAGCTGACGTCCATCGTGCCGGCATGGGCTCTCGAAGGTGGCTATCTCGACTTCGTCGCCCGAGTCCGGAACCCCCAGACCAGGAAGCGAATCGCAACAGAACTTCGAAGCGGCCGGCTCGCTGGTGCGGGCGCGTCGTCGATCGTGATTCGCGGCGCTGCCGGCGGCGGTGGCGAAGGGGGACGTCGTCTGAACGAGATCGCGAAGTCGATGAACGTCGATCCTGCCGAGGCGGCGCTCCGGCTGTTCGAGTCAGCTCCCACCTCCCCTCTCGCCATCTTCTTCTCGCTGAGCGAAGAAGACATGAAGACGGCGCTCGTGCAGCCGTGGGTCGCCTTCGGCTCCGACTCCGGCGCCATCGTCGGCGAAATGCGCAACCGCGGCGCGCACCCTCGAGCCTACGGCACCTTCGCCACGATCCTCGGCCAGTACGTCCGCGAAGAGCGCCTGCTCACCCTCGAGGAAGCAGTCCGCAAGATGACCTCCCTCGCCGCATCGCGTGCAGGCCTAACGGACCGAGGAACACTGAAACCGGGTATGAAAGCCGATCTCGTCGTCTTCGATCCCGAGACCGTAGCCAATCGCTCGACCTACGAAGACCCGCACCACTTCGCGGTCGGCGTCGATCACGTGATCGTCAACGGAGAGCCCGTGCTGCGCGATGGTGCGATAACGGGAAAGCTGCCGGGACGCGTGCTCCGGCGTGATGCGACGACGTGAGCCTCGAGCCTCATTCCAACGCTGCCGTCTGCCGCTCGAGACCACCCACGCCAGCGACCAGCGTCTTGTACTCCGACTCCAACCGGTCAAAGCGGTGGTGAATCGCATCGACATAGGTCAGCACTTCGTCCAGCTTCTGATCGACCTTGGCGAGCCTTTCATCGCGACGATCGAGATCAGGAACGATCACCTCGCGATGAAACCGTGTCAGCACCTGGAGCAGATCGTCCGCCATCGCCCCACTTTACGCTACTGACTATGAACGATCGAACAGCGAAGGTCTGTCCCCGCACCAGGATCTGCTACCCCTCTGCACCTCTCGCCGAGACGTGACTTGCTGCCCCTCTCCCCGCGCGCGGGGAGAGGGGGACAACGAAGGAAATTGCAACGAATTGGGGACAGGCCTTCAAACGTCAGCTGAAGGCTGGTTAGAGCTGCACAGAAATTGGGGACAGGCCTTCAAATATCAGCTGAAGGACTGGAGAGAGCTGCTCTAGGCCCACTCCTCCGCGAGTCCAGTTCGACTCTGATGGGCTGAACCCGACCAAAGCGCATCTCTTATGGGCGAGTGTCAGACCCTGATCGGCATCCGGCCGGTCAGAATGACCCGATGATGCGGGCTGCACCGCCTCTGCGGACGCACCCCTACCGTCGCGAGCGTGATGCGGCGCGGTGGTAGTGGCGGGCGGTGATCGGCGGGATTTCGGGAGGGAAGAGGAAGGGCGGCGGGCGGCGGCGCATGCGGCCGCGGCAGGCGTCGGCAAGGGCGCGGGTGTCGGGATCGCGTTTGATCTCGTCGCGGCAGAGGGAGACGAGCGTCGAGATGCCTCCGGCGCTGGTTAGGCCGAGACGCTTTGCGATGCGGCGTAACTGGACGAGCCCTTCTTCGAACGCAAACCAGGCGACGAGGCGACGTTCCAGCGTGCCGTGACTCTGCGTGATCGCTTCGGGAGTCGAGTCGAAGGTCTTTGC
>DASVLC010000383.1:0-8937 GCA_036385045.1 Thermoanaerobaculia bacterium
CAGGCATGTCTGCCAGCTGGGTTGCCACGATCGCGAGAGCAACGATCGGCAGGAACACCAGCAGCAGCGGCAGATACGCTTTCCAGTCTTTTCGCAGCCTGACGGTTGCCGCGCTCAGCGCACCGGCGGTGAACACCGTCAGCAGCGGGTCGACCAGCGGCATCCGCAGCCGGATCGTCGGGATGTAAGGGAGGTGTGCGAGCCACATCGCGGCGAAGAAGGCGAGCACCGCTACGACGAATCGCCTGTCCGGATACTGCGCCATTCCGATGGCTCCTCCGATGAAGAGCGTCATGCTCACCATCAGACTCAACGCCATCGCCGGGCCACCATGCTCTGCCGGGTGGAGCCAGGGGCGCCAGTACATGAGTGCTTTTTCGAAGGTCGCACGCACGGCGAAGCCAGGATCGGATCGGACGTTCTCCCAGGCCATCCGCTTCCACTCGCGGTTGCGAGCACCCGGCGTCGCCGCGCGCGCATCGACGGCTCGCGCAGCTTCGACGACCGTGACTGTCTCGAAATGGACGGAGCGGCGGGCGAACTCGGCTGCGTCCATCGTCCTGACCGTCTCCATCAGTTCGGAATGGGTTCCGCGCCATGAGCTGAACCCTCCTGCGTCGTTCACGACGATCAACTCACCGAAATGCACAGCATTGCGAATGGTCCAGGGCGCCAGGCTGAGGATCGCCGCTACGAGGAAGGCGAGCGCTGGCGCAGCGCGCTCGAGGCGTTTGCTGGCAGTCAAGTCGGGACGCCACAATAGATACAGCATGAACAGAGGGATGCAGAGCAAGGCCGACGGTCGCACCAGCGAAGCAAGCGCAATCGCGACTCCTGACAGGATCGGCCGGCGGCGAAGCAGTAGCCACATCGAGAGCGTCAGGAGAAAGGTGAACAACGGCTCAGTGCGGATGTCGGTCGTCGCCGCAACCTGCAGCGGCTGAAAAGCTGCCAGCACCGCGGCTAAGAACGGAACGGCGGAGAACCGAGGGTCGCTCGCGACGCGTCGCCATAGGAACTGCGCCATCAGAAAGATCAGCACGACGGTTCCGGCGTCGCTGCCCGCGAGTGCGTACTTGATGAGCCGGACGCGAGAGGGCTCACAGGCCGTTACCGCGGCTATGAAGAATGGGAGTCCCGGTGCCCGAAAGAATGGGAGGCTCCCTCTCTGGGGATAGCTGCCCTCCTCGCAAATGACTCGTGCTGCCGAGAGGTAGTCGAGCCCGTCGCCGAACCGAACCACGCTGGCGCCTGTCGCCTCGATCGCTGCAATCCTGAGCAGGAGCGCAAAGATGAAAAGGACGAAACCGATGCGGTAAGCTACCGCCCCGTCCGAAGCTTCGGATGAGGCGTTACCGCCGTTCAAGGCAAAAGGAGTCATTCGTGGCAAGTTTCCCCGGCGTCGATTACATGGAGATTGATTCGCTCTTCACCGAAGAAGAGCTGATGGTAAGGCAGACGGTTCGTGATTTCGTCGATGAAGAGGTGATCCCGATCATCGAAGAGGCGAATCGGGAAGAGAAGTTCCCGATGCATCTGATCCCGAAGATGGCCGAGATGGGACTCTTCGGCGCCACGATCAGCGAATACGATTTGCCGGGACTGAACAACGTCGCCTACGGTCTGATCATGCAGGAGCTCGAGCGGGGCGATTCCGGCCTGCGCTCATTTGCATCGGTCCAGTCAGGCCTGGTGATGTACCCGATCTACACCTACGGCTCGAAAGAGCAGCGCGACTACTGGATTCCGAAGCTCGCGGCCGGCGAAAAGATCGGCTGCTTTGGTCTCACCGAGCCGGACTTCGGCTCGAATCCCGGCGGCATGCGGACCCACGCGAAAAAGGACGGCGACTCCTGGGTTCTCAACGGCGCGAAAGCCTGGATCACCAACGGCTCGATCGCGGACGTCGCCGTGGTCTGGGCAAAGTGCGAGGGAACGATCCGCGGGTTCATCGTCGAGAAGGACACCCCTGGTTACAGCACCGCCTACCACATGGGCAAGTTCTCCCTCCGCGCCTCCGTCACCTCGCAGCTCTTCTTCGAGGACTGCCGCATTCCTCTCGAGAACGTCCTGCCGGAAACCGACGGGCTGAAGTACCCGCTCGGCTGCCTCACACAGGCGCGCTACGGCATCGCCTGGGGAGTTCTCGGCGCGGCGATGGGCGTCTACAACACGGCCCTCGAATACTCGAAGTCACGCATCCAGTTCGGCGGGCAGCCGATCGCCTCACATCAGTTGATTCAGAACAAGCTCGCCTGGATGATAACCGAGATCACCAAGGGACAACTCCTCGCGCTGCAGACCGGCCGTCTGAAGGATGACGGCAAGCTCAAGCCGTATCACGTCTCGATGGCGAAGATGAACAACTGCAACATCGCGCTCGAATGTGCCCGGATCGCCCGTGACATGCTCGGCGCAAACGGCGTCTCGGACGAGTACCCGGTCATCCGCCACATGATGAATCTCGAGTCGGTGAAGACCTACGAAGGAACGCACGACATCCACAACCTGATCATCGGTCACACCGTGACCGGCGTGGCGGCTTACAACCCGCCGATGTCGAACAAGGAAGAGAAGGAACGGACCGAGGCGGCGAGCCGATCGTAACTTCGTCTGACTTTCGACGGCTAGAACGCGGCAGGAGGGCGACTGGCCCCCATCGTCGCGCGAAGCGCTCTGGAGTGCGGCGGCCGCAGACGCCGCTTTCCAAACGCGTGGGACTGCCCTGTTACTGAGTCGCGCGCAATCATGGATTGGCGACACTCTCGCCGATGCACGCTGTATGAAAGCGGCGGCTGCGGCCGCCGCACTCCAAAGCGCTTCGCGCGACGAGTCGGGACGATTCTCGCCGATCATCCGCCCGCGGGAAACATCCGCGAGGCGTTCTCCCAGAGGATTTTCCGCTCGACTTCCTCCCCCAATCCGAGGCCGCGGAATTGCTCGACGTTCCGGCGAGGCGACTTCACGCCGGGAGAAGGCCAGTCGGTCCCCCATAGCGCCTTGTCCGCGAGCTCTGCCACGCGAGGGACGTACTGAAGCAGCGCCTTCGGCGGAATCCCCGACAAGTCGAGATGTACGTTGGGATGCCGCCGGGCGAGGAAGAGGGCGGTGTCGCCGTAGAGCGGCCGGCCCGCATGCGCGAGGATGATCGGCAGTCGAGGGAAGTCGATCGCGACGTCGTCGATCGGCATCGGATCGGCGAAGACGTTGCGAGCGCGAGGAAAGATTGAGGTGCCGGTGTGAAACATGACCGGTACCCCGCGCTCCTCACATGCGCGATAGATCTCGGCGAGCTGCCACAGCTCGCCTCGATACGCATTGGGCGAGAACAGCTGATGCGGCGGATGAATCTTGATCATGCCGATCCCGAGATCGAGAACGCGGCGGATCTCGTCCTTCACGTTCATCTCGTGCAGCGGGTTCACCGACCCCACGGCGACGAGGCGATCGCGATGGCCGCGCGTGAACACCGCAATCCAGTCGTTCACTTCACGCGTGAAGCCCATGACATCGGGCGAGACATAGTTGATGCAGCAGGCGCGCTCGACTCCTTCGGTGTCGAGGAATCGCAGCAGAGTCTCAGGAGTCTCGAGGATGTCGCGAATCCCCGTGTGCGAGGCGTCCTCAATCATCCCCAGGACTTCAGGCTTGAGCATCTGCCACGGTTGGACGTGGATATGTGCGTCGAAAACGTTCATGGTTCACACGGTGCCAGTCAGGAGAGCATCACCAGGCGCATGCAGACAGCTGTGTCGGGACAGGCCCCCTGCAATTCCTGCGACTGCAGAATCTGAGGATGAACCTCATCGCGATCAATCGTCTTGAACCCACGCTTGTGGAACCAGGGCTCTGCGGTCGTCGTCAACAGATAGAACTCGCGGAGCCCGCGCGAGGCAAGCCGGTCGAGCAGTTGCCGCACGATTCGCCTGCCGATACCTCTCCCCCGGTAGCCTGCGTCAATCGCAATCGATCGGATCAGCGCCGCCAGCTGATAGGTCTCGGCGCCGCCGCAACCGACTACACGGTCACCCTCACGAGCCACAATGAACGTCCGCCAGTGTTCGTCCACTCCAGCGATCGGCAGACCTTCCGCCGCCAACAGTCCGCGGATGGAGTCGAGGTCCGACGCGGTCGCGGGTGTGATCGTGATTTCGGACATGGGTTTTCATCTTAATGCAGGAGGTGAGATCCTCGGTTCCTCGGTTCCTCGGTTCCTCGGTTCCTCGGTTCCTCGGAGTTCCTCGGAGTTCCCCGGGTTCCTTGGTTCCTCGGAGTTCCTCGGGGTGGTTGCTTCTCCGGCCGCACTCACAATTACCTGTCATCCCGAGCGGGAGGTGGGCGGGTGGCGAGGGATCCCTGACTCGACGACCCAGCACGAGAATGGCGTTCCCGTTTTGTTCCCAGAGACGGAATCAGTCCGCCTCGAGGCGAGCATGTCATCACCCGCGCGTCCGGGTCGTCGGCAAGGGATCCCTCTCCGTCCTCCGCCCCTCCCGTTCGCTCACCCGCCCCCGGGGCTCCGGCGGCTGCTAAGAAACTCCCAGTGTTTATGCGGTCTGTCGACGCGTTCCGACAGGAGAAGATGTCTCGAATGGCGAAGCCGAGGGGGTCGCGCGGCCTCGCGCGATCCCCGCCGGCCGCTGGCCGGCGGTGGGCTTTGGATGAGCCGACCGGCCCATGAGTGAATCGCCTTCCCGAGACGCCCAGTGCTGGGTCGTCGACCTCCTGATGAGCGCCACCGATGGCGAGCCGCCATCGGCGATCGCGCGAGCCGCGCGACCCCCTCGGCCTGGCCGGCGGTCCCGCAGTTTCTTGCCCTCAGTCGCGGCGTTGCGCGCCGTCCCCGGCTCGGGATTGACAGCGACTTCTCACCGAAACGAGGAACTCCGAGGAACTCCGAGGAACCGCCCTAAAAAAACCACGCCGGCCTTCCGGCCGGCGTGGTGAGCTGAGTGTCGGTTCGAAGACTGCTGCTAGTGCCGCCCCTCGCTGGGATCGTTACGGTCCATCGAGTCACGGTCACGGTCGGTGTTGCTTTCGAGCTCGTCCCTCGAAACGTCCGCTCCGCCGCCACCACGATTGCCCATCGATCCGGTCCTGCCGGTCGCGGAGCCGAAACCACCGCTCTCCGGCTTGCGGGACGGTTCGTTCTCATTGTTCACGCTGCTGGAGCGATCATTCGGATTTTCCTGATTTCTGTCTTTCATTGAGTCTCCTTAGTTGAGTTATCCGAGCGTCCAATTCTACGAAGCGCTCAGTTTTCCCGGCGTTGCCGCCGCTTAGGAGAAGTGCAATCGAAATGCCCATTAAGTCATTGATGAGGCAGGACTAAGGCCGCGTCCGCCCGGGCGTCATCAGCGCATTTCGAACACCACGGAGACCTGATAGCTCGCCTCCAAAGCCCCCGCCTCGATCGGCACGTCTGACACTCGCGCCTCCATTGCCATTGTCCGCGGCATCGGCGTCGGAGGCGGCATGTGCTGCTGAGTTCCTTCACTGATGTAGATCGCACGACCGAGGGTGCGGCCTGCGCTTCGTGCCAGCAACGTCGCCTTCGCGTGCGCGTCGTCGAAGGCGGCCTTCAAGCCCTGATCGCGGCCGCGTGCCGGATCGGTGACCTCGAAGTTGATCCCGCTCGAGGTATTCACGCCGGCGCCGATCGCGATACCGAGGAGTCTTCCGGCGTCTCCTACGTTGCGTGACCGCACGTTGATCGAGTTGGTCACCTGATAACCGAGAATTCTCGGTTGCTGTCCTTCGCGATAGTCCTGCTGCGGATAGATGTTGAACTGCGCGGTCTGAATGTCGCCTTCGACCGCTCCGGCCTTCCGCAATGCGGCGATCACCGCGGCCGTACGACGGTTGTTTTCCGAGACTGCGGCGTCGACCGTTGTGCCGGTCGTGTGAACCCCGACGGTGAACGTGAAGCGATCCGGGGTGAGGTTCATCCGCCCGGTTCCACTGACGCTCACCGTGTCCGCGGGGGCCGTCATCTGGACCGAAGTCGGTGAAGTCTGACCCGATGCGGTAACTGCAGCGACGCCGAGCGCAATGATGGGTAGAAATCTTTTCATATGACCTCCTCGTTACTTGTAACTGATGGGATTCGCATAGAATCCTGCTCGCCCGCCTCGCACTATGCGCGCCAGCTTCTGCTCACCAGGGGTTGGACAAGCGATCTCACAAAAAGGCAACCACGGAAAAATGGCAGACCCAAACGATAAGGTACCGGGACAGGCAGGCGGACGCTACTATGTCGATACTCAGTGCATCGACTGCGATCTCTGCCGCGAGACCGCGCCGGCGAATTTCATCCGGAACGACGAAGAATGTTTCTCCTACGTCATGAAGCAGCCGGAGACGCCCGAAGAAGAGATGCTCTGCAAGGACGCCCTGGACAACTGCCCCGTCGAAGCGATCGGCAACGATGGGTAGCTGAAAGCAGGGCTGTGAGGTGTGGCCGTCCGTCTTGTGAAAGCGGCGACTGCAGCCGTCGCACTCCAAAGCGCTTCGGCGACTACATCAGTGAAGCTTCTTGTCGATGGATATCTGGTCGTGCCAGTCGTCGGCCAGCAGCACTTCGATCAGTTCCTGCAACTCCTCCATGTGGAACGGTTTGGTGAGAGCCGCCGTCATGTTGTTTCCCTTGGTGATCGTGAGGATATCTCCCTTGCCTGAAGCGACGACGACTGGCGTCCGCTTCCCCTGCTGAACGTACCAGGCGATCCACTCCTCGCCGCTCATGCCGGGGAGATTCAGGTCGAGCAGAATGAGGCGGGTGTCGGGATGGGCGGTCAGCAGGTTCATCCCTTCGACTGCTCCGGTCGCTGACAGGACCTCATAGCCGCGCTTCTGCAGGTACGACTTGTAGAGAGCCAGAACCTCGGGGTCGTCCTCGATGGCCAGAATCTTGTTCGCGTTGCTGTTCGTGTGCGTTTCCAGCATCGGAGTCTCCTCAGCTCGCTTCCTATTGCGAGTTCCATGCTCACAGTCTAAACGGGATAATGCCCCTCACGATGGGAGCATTACTCTGGCTCACTGCAGGCGGCCTTGCGTTCGCTCTTGCGAGGATCGTTCCGGCTGGCCGGACGCGACGGTGGAGGGGCGAACTGGCCGCCACCCTGCTCGCCGGCCTCGCTCTCGGCGTGGCGGCCACCGCGCTCGATTTCGGCGGGTGGAAAGAGCTCGAGTGGCGAGCCGGAACATTCGCTCTGCTGGGCGCGCTCGGTGCGGCGGGAGCGGTTCGGGCGTACTGGCTCCTGCGGGCTGCGTCGCGAAACCGAGCCGTTTGAGGCGGCTCTAACCTAAAGATGTCTGAAGTTTGAGAGTCAAAGACCGGGCGCGGGCTCGGGCGCGGGCCCGGGAAAAGCGAATCTGGACGCATCAGATGCTCACGAACTTGATCAAGTCTCGCCGCCCGATCGAGAGACCGGGCCCGAGCCCGGCTTTTTTCGTCGGGAGGCCGAATCCTCAGACTTCAGTTCCAGGCGCTACCGGCCACGTCCGAGAATCACCCTGCGCGCTTCGGCAGCGAGCCCCTCGACGTCGACGCCGCGGGCATTCGTGATCTCGCCGGCCACGCGAAGTCCCTCCTCCAGCCGCTCGACCGCTGCACGCCGTTGACCTCGGGAGACGTGATGCATCCCGGTTGAAATCTGGAGAAGGAAGCGAACGAGCGGGAGCTCGTCACGGACCGATTCGAAGTAGAGCTCCTCGAAAAGATCGCTCGCCTCCATCCAGTCGCGACTCGCAAGCAGACGAACGGCCATCGCGAACCGAACATCGTCTTCGAGCGGCGGCAGCATGGGACTCGATTGTAGACTCTCCACGCCGATGGTCCGGGCTCTCGTGATTCTCACACTCGTTTCTCTGAATGTAGCCCTGTGGGGAGGCCTCATCCTGCTGTGTGGACCGATCAAGCTGCTGACGCCGGTTGGCGCCCGGCGACGCGTGATTCTGCTGCTGGGATGGATGGGAGATCGCTGGGCGCGAGGCAACCAATGGATCTTCGCCAGGTTCCTGAGCACGACCTGGGAGATCACCGGGGCTGAAGAGTTCCGAAAGGATGCTCGCTACCTCATCATAAGTAATCACATCTCCTGGATCGACGTTTTCGTCGTTCTGCGCGCATTCCGCGATGCTCCTTTCATCCGCTTCTTCCTCAAGCGCGGACTGCTCTGGTTTCCGATCGCCGGTCAGGCCTGCTGGGCACTCGAATTTCCGTTCATGCGCCGTTACTCGGCCGAGTATCTCGAGAAGTATCCGGAACGGCGCGGGCTCGACCTGGAGACTACTCGGATCGCGTGTCAGCGTTACAGCCGGCTGCCAGTCTCCATCCTCAATTTCGTCGAAGGCACGCGATTCTCTCGAGAGAAGCATGAGACGCAGGATTCGCCATGGAAGCACCTGTTACGGCCGCGCATCGGAGGGATCGCGTTCGTTCTTGCCTCTCTCGCCGAGCAGCTGGATGCGCTCTACGACGTGACGATCATCTATCCGGAGGGCGACGTCACGGTCTGGCGTTTCGTGACCAATCGGGTTCCGTTGATTCGCGCGGAGGTGAGGCGAATCGAGATTCCGGCGGCCTTCCGTTCAGCGGCGATCATCGAAGCTGGACCGGCCCGTGAGGCATTCAAGACGTGGTTCAACACCATCTGGGCTGAGAAGGACGCACTGATCGAAGCCGCGTCGGATTCACGATGAACATTCGCAGACGACTGGCCGGTCGCGATACTGACGCATCGCGACCGGCGACTGTCACATCATCCTGATTTTGACTGCAAGCGCGATCAGTACCAGCACGATGACGCCGAGGGCGAAGAACAGACCTTGCCTCCGGAATGCCAGCTCATCGAGCGAATGCTGTCCGGCGATCAGCGCCGCCTCCGCGTGCTTCAACCCCTCAGTCTCTTTCTCGTGCACAGGCTTTCTCGCGAA
>DASVLC010000384.1:0-6827 GCA_036385045.1 Thermoanaerobaculia bacterium
CATACGAGGAGCCGACGGCGGCCTTGCCGAGGTAGAGACCGAGCGCGAACTTGCCGATCACGAAAAGCAGCGAGGTGATCGCTGCACCTAGCCAGACGTCACGCCAGTCGATCTTCAGGTCGGGAAGCATCCGGAAGATCGCTGCAAAGAGGACGGTCACCAGCGCAAGTGAAATCGTCAGCTGAATTGCCTGCATCAGCACTGCGCCGCCAACGATCTGTGTGAAATAGTCCCCCATGACCGAGATCACTGCATCGAAGACGAGTGTGACCAGCAGCAGGAAACCAATCCCGAGAACCATCGCCATCGACAGGAACCGATGCTTGACGAACCCCTTGATTCCCGCCCCCTTCTTTGTTTCGACGTTCCAGATCGTGTTCAGGGCATCCTTGAGTTGCCCGAACACGCCCGAAGCTGCAAACAGGAGCGTGACCACCCCGACGATCGTCGCAATCACGCCGCTCTTCGGCTCTGCCGCAGCCTGAACGACCTGCTCGAGCGACTGCGCCATCTGCGAGCCGAACACTTTGCCGAGCTCTTGTGAGAGCTGACCTTGCGCCGCCTCCTGGCCAAAGAAGATCCCCGCCATAGCGACGGCGATGAGCAATAGCGGACCTACTGAGAAGATCGTGTAGTAAGCGAGCGCCGCCCCGAGGCGAGGCACCTTATCCTGCCCGAACTCCTTGAAGGTCTGTTTGACGATGCCGGCGTACCTGCTCATTTCGTCTCCCCGCCGGATCGGGAGCAACGTGCATTCCAGAGGCCGTTATCGCGTCCTCATCCAGGCGATGCAGCGCTCGAGCGAGTCACGCATCGCGCTCGCTGGAAGATGAATTGGCCTGCCGTGGCCCGGGAGTACCCACTCGAAGCGATGATCGAGCAGCCGCTCCATCGATGTGATCTGTTCGCTCCACGAGTACCAGCAGGCGCTGCGGAATGCGTAGAGGTGCTGCCGCGACGGACTCCAGGCGAGATGATCGCCGGTGAACAGGAACGTGTCGCGGTAGAGAAATACCGCATGCCCGCGGGTATGACCAGGCGTGGGAATCATGAGTAGACCGGGCTCCAGTTCGACATCGTCCCGTCCCTCGACCTTCAGCTCGGCTTTCGCGGTTCCCCCAGTCACATCATCCGCATGGATCACCCTCTCGCATCCAAATCGCTCGTGGAACTTCGCGTGATCGGCGACATCGTCCCGATGCGTGAGCAGCAGACGACTGACCCCGCCGAGTGCTTCAAGCCTCCTGACGAGTGGTCCGGCAAAGCGTGGCGAGTCGATGAGCAGATTCCCCTCTTCACGGACAATCAGGTAGCTGATCGCACCAAACGAGCTCTCGCTCGCATATCCGCATCGATAGACCTCCCCTGCGACGTGCTCGGGGAGAGCCTCCTGCGCCGCACGCATATCGTGCCTGCTGACCGTCCCGATCGATGCGGTGGGGCAGGAAATCAGCGCTTTCTGCGCCGCGAGAGACTCCGTCGGCGTTTCAGGCTGATGGAACACCGCCGACATGCCACCGGAATCACGAAACACCGCGGGTGCAAAGATCCGGCAGGCATCGCAGTCGATGCAGGTGGAGTCGACGTAGAAGTCGCCATCCACATTCGTGTCGAGTCTGAGTGCGACCTGCGCCATACACGTAGGAACGGATCAGACAAGCCGTGAAATCCTGCGCATCCGTCGGCCTACCGCTCCATCTCTCCTCGCTCGGCAGCCTCGACAACCGCTTCGATCTCGCGGAGTCTCACCTTCTTCGCCGTCTGTTCGGACGACATCCAGCGGATCGAACCGAAGATCGGGCGCTCCGGCGCCCAGGGGCGGTCATGCTTCCCGAAGCACCAGAGGATTCCGGCGTGGGTGTTCGGGTCGCGGCCATCGAGTGCGTAGACGTCATGCATGCGCACCATCGCCGCATGGGCCTCTTCCGGAGTGTCGCTCCACTCGATGATCTTCTTGCCCCACAACATTCGCAGGTACCCGTGGATCGTGCCGCAGGCGAGGAGCTGTCGCTGGGCGAGATTCCAGACCGAGTCGTATGTCTTCGCCTGCTCGAGCTCTTCGTACGAATACCGCGGCTTCCGGCGATCTTCTCGATGCTTGTCGAGCGTCCGCAGTGCCCATTCAGGCAACGCTTTCAACGAACCCCATGCAGGGTTGAAGAAGCACATGTTGAACGACAGTTCGCGACGGATGACCGCTTCTTCGAGGAAGGAGTCGATGTCCTCCGCCGGAGCGGTGCTGTCGAGTACGTGTGCGGTGATCTCGTGAATTCCGATGTGGCCGAAGTGCAGTGCGGGTGAGAGTCCGCTCACGTGGCCGGGCGACTTGTTGCGCATCGTCGCGTACCCAGGCAACCGCTCCGAGACGAACGCCTCGAGCGCCGCGCGCGGGCTACCGCTCTGCGCCGCAACCGCAGGAGTCTCCGGCCGGAAGTAATACTGCTCGAAGAGGCGATGCGCCCTGTCCCGGAAGAACTTCGCTGAATACTGCTCCTTCGGCATCGCCCGCATCGGCAGCAGTCCATTGCCATCGACCAGATGAGTCGCATAGGACGGGACCGGAAGCGTGGGGAATTCGTCGGTGACGACGAAACGGGCGCGCTCGATCAACTCCCGATCCGGCTCGAACAGATACCGCGTCCCCTGCCGCTCGGCCTCCTCCGCATTCCGCCTCGCACCGGCGCGAAGGTACGCCTCGGTCCGCGGAGTCAGATGCGGCTCATCGAGCCACTCGGCCATCACCACGTCGTGACCGAGCGTGCGGGCAAACTGCAGCGCGAGATTGTTGGTCACCCGGCGCGCAGCTCGCGCATGATAGAGAACGAACTCGCCTCGCGGGTTCCCCTCGAGCACCTGCGTGACGCGGCCCGCCAGGGGATCGACACCTCGCGAGCCGGTGAGACCGCGGAGAGGAAGGAAGGAATGGCTCGGCACGTCCGGAGATTCTAGGACAAGCTTATGTTCGACAACCTACAGGACAAGATGGACCGGGTCTTCAAGACCCTTCGCGGCGAAGCCACCCTGAACGAGTGGCATATCGACAACGCCCTCAAGGAGATTCGCGTCGCTCTCCTCGAGGCCGACGTGCACTTCAAGGTTGTGAAGGAGTTCACGAACCGGGTCCGAGAGAAGGCTGTCGGCGGCGACGTCCTCACGGCATTCTCCCCCGCCCAGCAGGTCACCAAGATCGTCCGGGACGAGCTTCAGGCTCTGCTCGGTGGCAACGAAGTCGGCCTCGCGCTCGTCGGCAGCCCGGCGGTGATCATGATGGTCGGCCTCCAGGGTTCGGGTAAAACGACGACCTCGGGCAAGCTGGCTCTTCAGCTCAAGAGCCGCGGCCGGCGCCCTCTGCTCGTTCCCTGCGACGTCTACCGCCCCGCGGCCATCGACCAGCTCCGGATCGTCGCCGGAAACGTGAAAGCGCCTTTCTACGAGATCGGCGAGCTCCGCAACCCTCTGCAGATCGCTCAGAACGCCCTGAAGGAGGCGAAGACCCTTCTCTACGACACCGTCATCCTCGATACCGCCGGCCGTCTGCACATCGATGAAGAGCTCATGCAGGAGCTCCTCAGCATCAAGAATGAGACGCGGCCGAGCGAGATCCTGTTCGTCGCCGACGCAATGACGGGCCAGGACGCCGTCAAGTCGGCGAAGGAATTCGACGACCGCCTCGGCGTCACAGGCATCGTCCTGACCAAGCTAGACGGCGACGCCCGCGGTGGGGCCGCGCTTTCGATCAAGTCGGTCGTCAATCGGCCGATCAAGCTCGTCGGTGTCGGCGAAAAGTACGCCGATCTCGACGTTTTCTACCCCGACCGGATGGCGCAGCGCATTCTCGGAATGGGCGACGTGCTGTCGCTCATCGAGAAGGTCGAGGCCGAGGTCGATCAGAAAGAAGCCGCTCGACTTGCTGAACGGGTCGCAAAGGACAAGTTCACCCTCGAAGACCTCCGCTCCCAGCTGCTTCAGATGAAGAAGATGGGGCCGCTCTCGCAACTCGTGAGCATGATCCCGGGCGCGGGGAAGATCAACGAGGAGGACATCGACGAGAAGGCGATCCATCGCATGCAGGCGATTCTCGACTCGATGACCAGAAAAGAGCGAGATTTCCCCCAGTTGCTGAATGGCTCGCGAAAGAAGCGGATCGCGAAAGGTTCCGGCACCTCGGTTCAGGAGATCAACCGCCTGCTCAAGCAGTATCTCCAGATGAAGAAGATGATGAAGACCTTCTCGAAAGGGATGGGAGCGCGGCGCTTCGGCAAGATGGCCAAGGGGTTGCCGCCTGAATTCCTGCGTTAGAATCCACCGTCCCGAAGAGAGTTACCCGGCCCGAGAATGAAATTCATCCCCCCGGGTTGCTGTTCGGGGAGCCGCTCGGATAGGATTACCGGCCATTTTGTCCGGTAGTTCACGGATCCGATTGCCAGTCACATCAAGGAGCTTTCATGCTGAAGATTCGTTTGCGCCGCGGTGGCGCCACGCACTCCCCCTTCTACCGGATTGTCGTGTCCGACTCTCTCAAGAGACCGTCGGCGACGATGGTCGAGCAGATCGGCCATTACGACCCGAAGAAGAATCCGGCCGACGTGAAGATCGACCGCGAGCGTGTTGACTACTGGGTGAGCAAGGGCGCACAGCTCTCGCCAACCGTGAAGTCCCTCCTCAAGAAGTTCAAGTAAGGACCTGAGGTCCGGCAAGCCGGCTCGCACCACCGTGCGGCGAGTCGAGCCTGCCCAGGTACTCGAGCGATGAGAGAACTGGTTGAATTCCTGGCGAAGTCACTCGTCGATGAGCCCGACGAGGTGGAAATCCGCACCTTCGAGCGCGACCAGCAGACGATCATCGAACTGAGTGTCGCGCAACCCGACCTCGGCAAAGTGATCGGCCGGCAGGGCCGTACGGCCCGCGCATTGCGGACGATCGTGAACGCGGCCGCCCAGAAGTCGCGGCGGCGCTACACGCTCGACATCGTCGATTAGCCTTGCTCACGGCTCTCCCGAGGTGACCTGATGGATCGCATCGCAGTCGGCATCATCCGGCGCGCCCACGGCGTTCATGGCGAAGCGAGCGTAGAGCCCTGGACCGACTCCCTGGACCGCTTCACCGAGCTCCACACCATCACACTTGCGTCTCCAGACGAACGGGAGACCCGCGAGTTGCAGATCGAGTCGGTGCGCCCTCATGGGGAACGCGTGCTGATTCGCTTCGCTGGAATCAGCACCCCGGAAGCCGTCCAGCTCCTGCAGAACTGGACCATCGAGATTCCGGAATCCGATGCGCGAGAGCTCGAGGAAGACGAATACTTCCTCCATGACCTCGTCGGCCTGTCGCTGGTCGACGAGAAGGGCGTCGACCGGGGAACGGTCACAGAAGTCCTCGAAGGCGGCGGAGGCATCATCCTCAGTGTCCGACGCCCGGACGGTCGCACCTTCGAGCTCCCCTTCGCCGCCGACCTCTGCACCGAGATCAACCTCGAGACGATGCGTATGAACGTGAGCCTTCCCGAAGGGCTGGACGATCTCGATTCGGTTGAGTGACGGGGGGGCGAGTTCCTCGGAGTTCCTCGGTTCCTCGGGGCTCTTGGGGTTCCTGTGACGCCTCGGACGATTGCTCGCCGATGTCACCCCGAGGAACTCCGAGGAACCGCCCCTTGCTTCGCCCCATCACCAGTGATCGAATGCCCTTCACCCATGCGAATCGACTTCGTCACGATCTTCCCGAAGATGTTCGAGCCTCTGCTGGCCGAGGGGGTGATCGCTCGAGGTGTACGGCAGGGGGTGATCGATCTACGGGTGCACGACCTGCGGGACTACACGACCGATCGTCACCGATCAACAGATGACGAGGCTTACGGCGGCGGCCCCGGGATGGTGATGCTGGCCGAACCGGTACTGCGCTGTGTCGAAGCAATCCGCGCCGGAACCCTGAGCAAGCAACGAATCCCCGAGGAACCGAGGAACTCCGAGGAACTCCGAGAAACCCCGAGGAGGAACTCCGAGGAACTCCGAGGAACTCCGAGGAACCCCGAGGAACCGCACCTGGTCCTCACCTCGCCACAGGGTCGCCGGTTCGACCAGGCGGTCGCGGGAGAGCTCCTTAGCCGCAATTGGGTCGTCATCCTCTGCGGACGCTACGAGGGGTTCGACCATCGCGTTCATGAGGCATTGCAGCCGGATGAGATCTCCGTGGGCGACTTCGTCGTCTCTGGCGGGGAACTGCCGGCCATGTTGATGGCGGACGCGATCGGGCGGCTGGTCGAGGGGGTGGTCGGCAATTCGACCTCGGTCGAGGAGGACTCGTTCTTCCGAGGGCTGCTCGACTATCCGCACTACACCCGTCCGGAAGAGCTGCGCGGGATGCGGGTTCCCGAGATTCTGCTTTCGGGCCACCACGAGAAGATCCGGCGGTGGAGGAGGGAGCAGGCGCTCCGGGCTACCCGTATGCGAAGGCCGGATCTGCTCGGGAATGCCGAGCTCGATCGCGAGGCGGTCGAAATTCTCCGTGCGATCGAGAATGAATCGGCTTGAATGACGGTTCTTGAGCCGGCCCCGACCTGAGCTGGTGGTACCCGAGCTTGCGGTCGGCGGCGGGTTTGCCGGGGTTCACGGAGACGATTCGTTCCGCGGGACTGGCAACCGGCAACCGGCAACGCTATACTTACCCGCTTTTTACGAAATCGGAGTATTCAGTCATGACAGAAATCATGAAGCTAGTCGAATCGCAGGAAATCACACGCACGGATCTTCCGGCGTTTTCTCCAGGCGATACGATCAAGGTCCACGTCAAAGTCAAAGAAGGCGAGAAGGAGCGCATCCAGGTATTCCAGG
>DASVLC010000385.1:0-2379 GCA_036385045.1 Thermoanaerobaculia bacterium
CCCAAGACGAGCTCGTTACGGAAAGATTAGCTTATGGGTTGCCATACCATGCGATAGAATCGCCGCATGCGAAGCGCGGCCTGTCTGTTCTTGTCGCTGCTCACGATTGCCCCCATCGCCCGCGCCCACGCGTGGCGCACCGGGGGACCGGATGCCGGCGAGGTCCGTGCGATCGTCCGCGCCGCGAGCGATGCGGACGTTCTCTACGTGGCCGCCGACGACGGGATCTACAAGAGTATGGACAACGGCGCGTCGTGGCGCGCAATCGCCGATCCCGATGCGATCGCGCTTCTCGCTGTCGACCCACGCGATGCGAACGTCGTCTATGCGGTTCGCGTCGGAGATGAGCCGGCTCCCCACGTCTTCAGGACTCTCGACGGCGGACTTCATTGGGAGCCGGTCGTCCACGGCCTGCCGACGGGATCTGCGTTCGTGCCACCGCTTCGGCCGGCGGGGATCGTGATTGACCCGGGCAATCCGGACGTGATCTATCTCGCATCGGCTTGCCGCGACGACGGCTGGTGCGTGAGCGGCGGTCTGTTCCGGTCGTCGGATCAGGGATCGCACTGGAGCCGCGTCGACGGCGTCCCGTGGCCTGTCGAGCTCACGATCGATCCGGAGGAGCCGCACACGATCTACGTGACCGACATGCTGCGCGGACGCATCCGCAGCGATGATGGCGGCGGGTCGTGGGAAAGCGACGGCTCGCTCTTACCCTCTCGCGTGGTGCGGTCTGACCCGTTCGATCCGTCGCGCCGCTACGGCATCGGCGACGTGTCGCTGCTGTTGACCAGCGACGATGGGGGAGATACCTGGAAGGGCGACGTGGCCCGAGTGCTCTTTACCGACGGTACCGTAGGCTCGTTTTCCGGAGTGCTCGAGATCGACCGGCAGACCGGCCGCCTTTTCATCGGCTCCGCGTCGAGTGGTCTGTTCCGCAGCGGAGATCGCGGGCAGAGCTGGTTGCCCATCGGAGGTACCGCGCGCGAACCGATCTGGCAGATGCTCTTCGACGAACGGACTGCCACTTTGATCATCGGCACGCCAACCGGCGTGTACACGAGCAGCGGTTTTCCGTGGGAGAACTGGACTCCTCTTGCGATCGGCAATCGCACGCTCGATGCGCGGTCACTTGCGGGCGATCCAACCAGACCGGAGACGCTCTACTCCCTTTCGTACGGTCGTCTGTTCGTCACGCACGACGGCGGCCACTCGTGGAATCCCGCGCCAATCCCGCCGCCGCTCCTCCTCAACGCGGAACAGGTGGTCGCCGGCGCAGGCGGTGATCTCTACCTTCGAGTGCATCCGAACGCGGTACTCAGGCTGACCGCCGGGGCGGAGGAGTGGGAGCTCTCCTCGCTTCCTTTGAATCCGCGGCTTCTCGTAGCTGATCCGACGACACGGGGAAGGCTCTACGCCGCAGGCAATGGCGGGTTGGTCGTCAGCGAGGACTCCGGATCGACCTGGCGTCATGCCGCGCCGGGCAATCCGCATGCGCTCGCCTTCGACCCGCGCGATGCGGATCGGCTGATTCTGGCGGCAGGCTCGGAGGTTCTCGTCAGCGTGGATCGCGCAGTCACATGGACGAGCATCGTGAGCGACTTCGGAGCTGACGGGATCGCGATCTCTCCGTCCGATCCGAACGTGGTGACGGCACTGGGGCGACGCTATGGCAAGGATGTCGTTGCGCGCAGCCTCGATGGCGGAGCGACCTGGATCTTCGAGCCGATCGCATCCGAGGTGCGCGGTCCGTATGGCGAAATCACGCTGATCGCCGACCGCTTCCATCACAACACTCTCTATCTGCGGTCCGGCAGCGGCGTGCACCGGACCACGGACGGCGGCTTGACCTGGAGCTCGCTCACGAGCGGGCTTCCACCACAGTACTACTACTCGATGACGCTCGATCCAACGGGCCGTACCCTGCACGCAGGCACGTCCCTCGGCGTCTGGTCGCTCGGTGTCGCGGTGCGCACACGGAGCGTCAGAAGGTTCTGATCACGCCTCAGATCGCGAAGATGCGGAAACGCGGCTTTGGCCGATCAGCTTCGGACCGGATGCTCTCGCCATTCCTCGTCATCTCGAGCAAATGACGGCGTGCGATGCTGCGACTGAGGAGGATGACTGAAAATAGCCTGTCATCCCGAGCCGCCGAAGCCCCTGGGGGCGGGTGGCCGGGCGGGAGGGCGAAGGACGGTCGAGGGATCCCTTGCCGACGACCCACTAACGAGGCCTTGTCATTGGAAGCGTAGCGTGAGGATCCGGGTGGGCGGGCGGTGCACCGCGAAGGGCCGAAACGTGAAAGTGTGACGGGGCGGCTTTGCCCCACCTCGAGCCCATTGCGATGTCACCCCGAGCGGGCGTGTGGGCGGGCATGCG
>DASVLC010000386.1:0-15332 GCA_036385045.1 Thermoanaerobaculia bacterium
ATGGAAGGGCTCGCGTCATTCATGGCGCAGGACGAGGACTCACGCGACCGGATGGTATTGCGTGACGCAGTGGTGAACGATCGCATTCCGCGCATCACCCTCAATCCCCAGGGCTATTTCGCCTATCGGTTCGGTCACGCGGTGTTCCGGTACATCCACGAGCTGTACGGATGGGAAGGGCTTCGCGACTTCATCTACGAGTATCGCAATACGCTCGGCAGCAGCGTCGACCGCGCACTGAAGCGGGCGTTCAACGTCACACCCGAGGAGTTCGACACTCGTTTCCGGACGTGGCTGCGGCGGCAGTATCTCCCCGTTCTGGTCGCGAAGGGGGAACCGCAGGAGTACGGCGATCCTTTCCGCATCGACAAGGATCGCGCGAGCAATGAGATCTCGGGCGTCCCGTCGCCTTCCGGCGACCTGCTCGTCGGCTTCACTACTTACAAGGAAGATGTCGATCTCGCCCTGATGAACGTTCCGGAACGGCGACTCCTCCGCAACCTGACCGCGGGCTACACGAGTCGCTACGAGTATCCGATCGTGCAGGCGTTCACGACCGCCTCCGTCATGGGTCGGGATGTGGCATTCGCGCCGAATGGTGACGAGGTAGCTCTCTTTGTCCGGAAAGAACGGGGACGCAATCTGCTGATCCTCAACCCGATCAGCGGAGAAATCATCCGTTCGATCCCGATACCGGTCGAGCAGCAGCTTGCCCCTTCCTACTCACCCGACGGAAAGTCGATCGCGTTCGCCGGAATCGTCGGTAACCAGTCCGATATCTTCATCTATGACCTGGAGAGCGGCGGGCTGACGAACGTCACGAGTGACTCGTTCTTCGACGGCGCACCTGTCTTTTCGCCCGACGGAAAGTGGCTCGTCTACTCGTCAGTCGGCGAGCAGTACGCGAAACTCTACCGACTGAACCTCGAGAACCCGAAGGAGCGTTACCAGATCACGGTCGGTGACTGGAACGACATCGACGCCTGGTTCAGTCCGGATGGCAAGCGAGTCTTCTTCGCCTCGGACAAGCAGACCGGCCGCACCGTCGTACCGGGGGCAGGCCTGACCGAACAACCGTCTGCCGGGACCGAAGCGGATCAGGCACCGTCGCCGACCAACTTCGCGGCCTTCAACATCTACTCGATTGATCTCGAGTCGGGCGATCTCCTCCAGTACACGGACGTGATCGGCGGGTGCTTCACCCCGGTCGTTTTCACCGGTGAGAACAACAAAGAGCGCCTCGTGTTTTCGTCGTACTACAAGGGCCAGTGGATGCTCTATTCGACGACGACCGACAACCCGCTTCACGCACCCCAGAAAGTCGAGCTTCCCACTTCTCCGATCGCGCCCGAAGAGCGGTCGGTTTTTCGCTCGGCCTCGGAGTTCTTCATCGACGAGGAGAAGATCGAACGCACACGCGGCTTCAAACTGTTCATCGATGATGTGTCGGTCGCTGCCGGTGTCAGCTCGGACCAGCTGTTCGTATCGCGCTCGACGATTTACATGAGCGACATGCTGGGGAACCGGAGGTTCATCGCCTCGCTCGACTCGGTTTCCACCTTTTCGAACTTCGACTTTCTTTACCTCGACATGACGCGCCGGATGAACTGGGGCGGGCGTTTGTTCGACAATCGCTCCTTCTACCTCACTCCCGATTTCGAGACGGGACGCTACGACAGACAGCAACTCTACCGGGAGACCGGTGCCGTCGGCCTGCTGAGTTACCCATTCACTCGCTACCATCGCATGGACACCGGAGCGGGATTCATCAGCCGTGACTACTTCCGGCCGACGTTCGTCGATATTCCGGGTGAAGGTCTGGGAGTCACCTACGAACAGCGACGCGACAACTATCCCGTTGTCAGTTCCTCGTTCACCGGCGACAGCGCCGTCTGGAAGCACTTCGGACCGGTTTCAGGACGGCGCTATCAACTCAACACAGCCTATGCGCCCGATCTGTCCGATGGGGGGACGTTGAGCGCCGACGTGAGCGTCGACTGGCGCGAGTATTATCAGCTCAGCTCCCGGACGTTACTCGCGGCACGCGTCTACAGCGCATGGTCAGAGGGGAACGCGCCCAACTTTCATTACTTCGGCGGATTGAACACCCTTCGCGGGTACGACTTCAGAACACTCATCGGACAGAAGGCCGGCTTCGCGAACTTCGAGTTTCGCTTTCCACTCGTAGACGTGCTCGCGACGCCGCTCATCGTCCTTCAGCAGATCCGCGGAGTCGTTTTCATGGACATCGGAGCGGCTCATTTCGACGGCCAGCCGTTCCGCTTCGCACGCGACGGACAACTGGAGGATGCAAAGGCGTCGGTAGGGTGGGGCCTCTCGCTACGCTTCTGGGGGATGCAGCTCAACTGGGATTTCGCGAAGCGCTACGACCTGAAGAACACCGAGGGAGGGTTCCGGACCAGCTTCTGGGTAGGTCAGACATTCTAGGCCCAAGGTTTTTAGAGTCAAAATCCGGGCTCGGGCTCGGGCTCGGGCGCGGGCGCGGGATACGGGAGTGGGCCTCGAGAGTGAGCGTCACGCGCCTTTCGCGCGTCCCGACTGTGTAGCGAGTCCAGGCCCCAATGGCCAAACGAAAGCGCGTTGAGCGCGAAGGCGTACATCTAATCTTGCGCTTTTGTCGGTCCTTCCTTCGCCCATGTCACCGTTGCCCTTCTCCCCCCCGCGGTTTTTGCGGGGGAGGAGAAGGTGCCGAAGGCGGATGAGGGGGGGCGAACCCGCCCTGCACTTGCATCTTGCTCGTGTGTCGCCGATTGCGCAGCCCCTCACCCGGCCCTTCGGCTTCGCTCAGGGCCACCCTCTCCCCGCTAAAATCGCGGGGAGAGGGGCGACAGGTCCAATGTTCGGTGAGTGCGAATGTCGCGGAGACGCTCGGGCCAGCGCTTCACGCTGCCCGCGGAGAGCGGCGTCTGTCAGCAATCGTCTGCCGGAGGAATTTCAGCAGAGCGCGCTCTTCGATCGATAACCCGACACGCACGACCGGACTCCCCGTTCGCGTCTTGCGAAGCATTTCGAAGGGACGGCCTTCCAGGTATTCATCGATAACCCGCGGGCAGATGTAGGACGCCCGACAGACTGCCGGTGTGTTTCCCAGCTGTTCGGCAGTCGTCTGGATCGCCTTACGGACCCGACGTTTCCGTTCGGTCTTCGTCGTTGCCTGTCCCTGCATTGCGAGGGCGATCGAGCAGAGCAGGGTCCCCGCCCAGGTGCGAAAGTCCTTGGCTGTGAAGTCGTGTCCGATGGCCGCCTGAATGTAGTCGTTGACGTGGCGGTCTTTCACGTCGATCAGCCGGCCGTTCTGTTCGAACTTGAAAAGCTCGTTGCCGGGTGCGGACTTGAGAGCTTTGACGATGGAGGCAACTTCGTCGTCGCGGATCGCGCGCGTCTGTTGTTTTTGCCATTTCCCCACATAGTCGAATTGCAGAACGGCGCCGTCGACCGCCACGTGTGACCCGTGAATGGTCGACAGTCCATAGGTTGCTTCCGACGCGGCGCTCTTGTCGTTCCCGATTCGGAAGAACCCCTGATCGATCAGACGTACCATCGCCGCCAGCACGGCAGCCTTTCCGAGTCCGCCGCGCTTCAGATCGGCGCGGACGCGTCTGCGCAGCGCTGGCAGAGCCTCGCCGAACTCCACGACGCGTCTGAACTTGGCATCCTCGCGCTGCGCGCGGAACCGTGAGTGGTAGAGGTACTGCGTCCTCTCCTTGGCGTCCACGCCGACCGCCTGAAGGGGAGCCGTTTCTCCTCGTGCGATTCGGACGTTCTGCCAGGCTGGCGGAATCCGGAGTTTCCTGATGCGTGCCAGCACCTTCTCGGCAGTCACCGGCGTCCCATCCGGCAACCTGTAGTCGAAGCCGGTCCCTTTGGTTCCATGACGCCGGATACCGTGGTGGTCGAGATACCAGCGGCGTCGGACGCCTTTCATCGGCATGGCAGCTCACAATTTGCGAGAATGATGCCCTCGGTTCCCCGGTGCTCATCCCTCGCCACTAAGGGACGGGGTTGCCGAGATCGCCTTTATGCGACCGCTTACTCCGCTGACATCTGCTCAGATCCGAACCGTCGTCGCCGTTTCACTTCTGATCGCGCTCTCGAGGCTTCTCGCCGTTGCCCGATCGATGTTCGACTGGGATGAGGGATTGTTTGCTCTCGCGGTTCGCGAATACGACGTCCCGTCCTATCAGCCGCACCCTCCCGGGTATCCGCTGTTCATTGCCGCGGCGAAGCTTTTCCATCACGCGGGTCTGGCCGAGTTCCGTTCTCTGCAGGCGATTGCCCTGCTGGGTGCCATCTTGATCTTTCCCGCGCTCTTCGCCCTGGCGAGAGAAGCGGGTTTCGACTTCACCACTGCGGTGTGCGGCGCGGCCCTGTTCGCCTTCCTTCCGAACGTCTGGGTCTATGGAGGAACAGGATTCAGCGACGTTCCGGCGATGGCTGTCGTCTTCACTGCATGCGCGCTTCTCCTGCGCGGAAGAGGTGATCGCCGGGCATTCATCGCGGGAGCGGCCCTCCTTGGAGTTGCCGCCGGAATCCGCCCACCCAACCTGCTGATCGGAGCTCTTCCTGCCTTGATGGCTACCTGGAGTCAGATCCAGGCGCGCGCATGGAGAAGTGTCGTGGCCGCGATTCTGGCGGGAGCCGCGATCGTCGCCGCGAGTTATGGCGGCGCCGCGCTTGCCTCCAGTTCAACGGAAGCCTATGTGGAAGCGATTCAGATCCAGAGCAAGTACGTGCGTGACGTCGACTCGTGGCGCAATCCGCACCGGGCCCCGCTTCACGATGCGGCGAAGGAGTTCTTCCTCTGGCCGATGTTCAGGCGCGGGCCGATGGTGGCGATGGCGGTGTTCGCTCTGGTGTCGCTTTTCATTGCGATCCGCAGGAGGTGGTTGCCACCGCTTCTCCTTCTGGGGATCTTCGGACCGTTCGCCATTCTCGCGTGGCTGAATCTCGACATTCACACCGCGGCCCGATACGCCATCTCCTACATGGCGCTGCATGCGCTGCTCGCCGCCGACGGGGTGAGAGTCATTCTTCGACGGCCGCTGTTCCAGGCCGCTGCTGTATCGGCAGGGATCGTCGCGACGATTCTCTGGACGCTGCCGGCGCTGCAGGTTCAGCGCACCATGACGATGCCGCCGGTTGCCGCAATCGACTGGGTCGCCGCGAACGCCTCGACGTCGGAGCCCGTCTACGTCCACAGCGGAATCGGACCGCAGGCGACGTTCCTGCTTTCCAACCGCCAGAAAGTCTTTTTCGATGATCGGCACGAGATCTCTCTTCTCGGCGGTGGAGGCTGGCTCGTGGATGTCGAGCGAAGTGAGGGAGCCCGGGTCTTTTCGATTCCGAGAAACGCCTTCTGGAATGTGATTCGCCGGCGGAATTTCGAGATCTACGTCAGCCGCACCGAGGGGCTGATTCGTTTTGGCGACGGCTGGTACGACCAGGAAGGCGACGGCGAACAGGTCTGGCGCTGGATGGGAAGAGAGGCGCACGTGGCGCTGCCTCCCGTGACTTCGAAGGGACGGCTTGCGATGACGATCTACGTTCCGATCGATACGCTTGCCGTGCCGCCCGTGGTCGCGATCTACCTGAACGGAGTCCTGCTGGAGACGATCGAGGAATCCGAGGCATACATCGAACGCACCTGGCTGGTCGACTCCCGGACAGAGGAGCTCAACGAACTGCGAATCGTCACGTCGGACTCGGTGAGCCCGGCCCGGGTCAGCGGCTCGCAGGACACTCGCGAGCTCGGTCTCCGGATCAATGCGCTCTCCTGGGGGCCGGCGAAGTGATTCGCGTTCGGCGTCGGCGGCGAATCAGTTCGGATTGAACTCGATCGTCTGGGGGAACCAGGTGCGAACCCGCTTGCCGTCTTTCATGGGAGGCGTGAACTTCGTCGCCCGCATCGCCCGGATCGCCGCGTCGTTCAGGCCGTAGCGAGGATCGCCGCGAAGGACCCGCACGTCGGTGACATCTCCATTCTCAGTGAGAAATGCGGTGAGGATGATCGTAGCGGCAACCTTCTGACGCGCAGCCATCGGAGGATAAGTCGGGCGAATGGGACGCGTCGGCCGGGGCATCGAATCGAGTAACGACACCTCGACGAGATCGCCTTCGCGGATTGCCGGCGCCTGAGCCGGAGATGGGCTGGACGGAGTTGCTGGCGCAGGAGTCTGCGCAATCGGCTGTGACGCCGCGGGGCGCTGTTCCTCGGCTTCAGCGAGACGTGCGTCCCGGCGCTGCTGTTCGAGCTGGGCTGCCGCCAGGGTCGCGGCTTCCTCCGGGCTGAGCGTGCTCTCCACGGCTACGGGTGCGGGAGAGGACGGAACGGACGCAGGAGCGCTCGATGGCTGCTTCTGCTGCAGCTCAGCGAGAAATGCGCTCTGAAGCTTCATCATTTCGGCCTGCAGCTTCTGTTTGACTGCCTCATCGAATGCCCTCTTCTGGGCCTCCGGATCGAGGGACGGATCATCCTGCGTCAGGTCGGGTTCTGATTGCTCCGGAGAAGCCATCACCGGCTCGGAGATGACGGGTGGCTGCGGTGCAGTAGTGATCTGCGCCGCAGCGATTCCCGAGTCGGCGGGAGATTTCGTCTGCCTTGCGATCATCAGGTAGCCGCCGGCTCCTGCTGCTGCGAGAGCGAGGGCTGCAATTGAAAGCATCAGTGGCATGCGAGACTTTGGCTTCTCGATCGTGTTGGCGAACATCACCGGCTGGGGGAGCGCAGGCGCAGGGACCGCCGCCGCTGCTGCCGCCGGACGAATCGCCGTCTCGAGGTAAGGGCCCACCGTGATCTTCGACTCTCGCGTCCGCTCGATCGCTTCTGCCTCCATCTCCTTTTTCAGCAGCGTGCTGAGGTAGAACGCAAGGTTGAAGGTCGTCGCCGAGTACTTCCCGGTGAGGGACGAGAGCGCCTGCTTCATCTCACCCATCGTGGGAAATCGCATGGCGGAATCGAGCGTCAGTGAGCGATCGAGAATCGCGCGGATATCGTCAGGGATGGCTTCGCCGCTCATGGTCCTGGCACCCCGCACGTCGGCGCCGAAATCACTCGAGCTCAGCGAGTCAGGCGGTTCCTGTCCGCTGACGATCAGAAAGAGGATCGCTCCCATCGAGTAGACGTCGGTGTCCCGGCCTGCACGGCCGCTGCCGCGATACTCCGGGGGGAAATAGCGGCCAATCTCAGCGGCTACCTCGGGTTCGTCGAGCGATGCGATGAGCCCGGGTCCGATCTGTTGCGCGGCAACGCGAATCTCGCCTTCGTCCGTGATCCAGACGAAATGAGGGATCAGAGCGCCGTGGCTGAGGCGCCCTCCGCTCGTCTCGCGGAAGTCGGCCATCGTCGCGAGAGAAAGGGCAATCTTCTCGGCGATGGCGATGGCCTGATCGATAGGCAGAGGGTTTGGAGCGATATCGTTTCCGCCGCGAGCCCGTTCGATGACGTGCCGCAGTGAACGACCTCCGGCGTAGTCCCATGTAAGGAATGGAACTCCATCCTGCAATCCGGCATGTTGCTCGCGGACGAACGACGCCCCACTGAGACGCGGAAGAATGTTCGAAACGGCGTGGGTGCTCGCGAGCAAAGCGTCGCGGCGTCCTCCGCTCAGTCGCCGCAGGGCAACGGTGGCACCGAGTTCTCGGCCGTCGATACGGCCTGCGCGCCAGAGGTCACCCAGTGCGTCCGCCTCCAGCTTCTTGTAGAGGATATATGGCCCGAACTGTTCATACGGCTTGTTGCGCGCAGCCATTGGTAGCCCCCCGGACGATTGGGTGAGTCTCTAGGATACCAAAAAGGGAAGGTCTGCCGGGGAAACCGGCGACGTGCCGGCCGCTACTCCGCTGCTTTCTGCGCCTCTGCCTTCCTGCGGTCGCGGAAGTATTGCCTCTGGTACTTCTCCACGTTGCGGTTGTGTTCCGCCAGATTCGTCGAGAAGACGTGAGATCCGTCGTTTCGCGAGACGAAGTACAGGTAGGGCGTCGTGGCGGGAGCCGACGCAGCCCTCAGTGAGGCGAGTCCGGGACTCGCGACGGGACCCGGTGGGAGACCGGGCTTTCTGTACGTGTTGTAAGGAGAGTCTCCCTGAAGGTCGGTCTTTCGGATGTTTCCGTCCCAGCGTCCCTCGAGCTTCATGCCGTAGATCACCGTGGGGTCGGCGCCCAGAAGCATCCGCTTGCGGATGCGATTCAGATAGACGGAGGCGACGATCGGACGTTCCTCCGGAAGGCGTGCTTCGGTCTCGACGAGCGAGGCGAGAATCACCGTCTGGTGAGCGTCAAGCCCCGTGGAGATCAGCGCAATTTCACCTCCCCAGTTCTTGCGGAAGTTTCCAACCATTGCCCGGATGATCGCTGAGGGGGGCGTTCCTGGATCGAACTTATAGGTATCAGGAAACAGGTAGCCCTCGAGAGACTCCGCCTCGGGTGCAATGTCCCGGATCAGTTCTGGATCGGCTGTCGTCTGGTCCCACTCCTCGGCGGTGCCGAGGCCTTCCGCGGCGAAAATCCTGCCGATTGCGAAACGGTCGAGCCCCTCGCGGATCGTGATACTCCGGAGAGACACGTCGCCCCGTACCATTTTGTCGATGACATCGACGGGCGAGAGAGGCCGATCGAACTCATAGACGCCTGCTTTGATCGAGTCACGGCTTCGCACCAGTTTCATGTAGACGAGAGGGACCCACTCATCGCGGAGGACTCCCTCCTTCTGGAGGTTCCGCAGGATGGACGTCGTATTGAGGCCGCGCCGAATCTCGATCCGCTTCGTCTCCTCGACGTAGCCCTTGTAAGGCTCCTTCATCGCGCGCCAGAAAAACCACCCTCCGCCGGCACCCAGCAAGACCGCGAACAGAGCGATCGTCAGGATCGATTGCAGCAGCCGCCGCCCGCAGCCGGGTCGTGAGCGGGCTATGACCGCCTCCCCGCGCAGTGATCGAGGTATGACTGAAGAATGGCCGCTGCAGCGTGCATGTCGATGTCCTTTTGAGCCTCACGGCGGCGGCGTCCGGAGGCCCGGAGGGTCTCGGAAGCTTCGACGGTAGAGAGGCTCTCGTCCCAGAGGATGACCTCTTTGCATGTTCGTTGCCGCAGGGTTTCGGCCAGCTCGCGGTACTTTCGCTCAGCTGCTGATCCGGCTCTGCGAGGGATGCCGAAGACGAAGAGGGAGACTTCGAGTGCGTCTCCCAGGCGCGCGAGTTTCTCGATGGCGTCACCATCATTGCTCATCACGGAGTGGGGAGTTGCCAGGACTCCCGATGTACTGACGGCGATTCCGATCCGCCGGCCACCAAAATCGATACCGAGCAACGTGGCGCCGGAACCGGGCCGGAGGAGATCGCTGGCTCCCATGATTCGTCGGATTCTAGCCCGGATGTGCACTTGCGGGTGGAGGGAGGGCGCATTCGCAGGCAGCGGGCGCTCGGCTGCCGGTACAATGTCCCCCACTCACTGAGGGCCCGATGAAGAATTTCAATCTGGACGCCATACTCGAGGCGATGCTGAAAGTGTCCGACCGAGTGTCTGACCTCAACTTCTCCGTCGGCCGGCCGCCGCAGGTGGAGGTGGACGGAGTCCTCGTTCCGGTCACATTCCCCGGCCTGCCTCGGCTTACACCGTTCCAGACCGAGATCATCGCGATGCACATGCTGCGGGGTGATCGTGAGCTGACCCGAACGTTGCTTGCGAACGGATCGATCGATCTGTCCTATTCGATTCCGCAGAAGACCCGATTCCGCGTCAACATCTTCTCGCAGAGGGGAACGTACGCGATCGTTCTGCGCGTGATCCCGGAGGGAATCCCGACACTCGAGTCCCTCAACCTGCCGGCGGAGCTGCTCAATGTCGCAAAGCTGAAGAACGGCATCGTTCTCGTGACCGGACCGACGGGCTCCGGCAAGTCGACGAGTCTCGCCGCGATCATCAATCACATCAATCATGAACATGCGTATCACATCATCACGATCGAGGATCCGGTCGAGTACATGCATCGCCATATCAAATCGACCGTGAACCAGAGAGAAGTGGGCTCTGATACGAGGAGCTTTTCTCTAGCGCTTCGGGCCGCCCTCAGGCAGGCCCCGAAAGTAATCCTGATCGGCGAGATGCGTGACGTGGAAACGATCGAGATCGCGATGGAGGCAGCCGAAACAGGCCATCTCGTTCTCTCGACGCTGCACACGATCGACGCCGCCAAGACCATCGACCGCATTGTCGGAGTGTTCCCCAAGGATCAGGAACCGCAGATCCGGACGCGCTTTTCCCAGTCGTTCCGCTACGTGATTTCGCAGCGCCTTCTGCCGAAGGTCGGTTCGGGACGGATCGCCGTGCTGGAGATCCTGAAATCGACGATGCGGACGCGTGACTACGTCATGAAGGGGGAGGCCGATGGCCGCTCGCTGACCGACGCGATGCACGATGGATCGGTGGACGGCATGCAGACGTTCGACGATCAGATCGAGATCATCTGGAACCAGGGACTGATCTCGAAGGAGACGGCGCTCGCCTACGCAACCAATCCGACCAACCTCGCTCTCCGCCTCACGGACGAGCCAGAGGTCTCCTCTCAGAAAGATCAGGACGACTCGATGTTGTCGATGCTGGAGTAGCGATGATCCGTGTAACCTGTACCAGCTGCCAGAAACTTCTGTCGCTCGACGAGTCGAAACTTCCGATGAGGGAAGTGTCGTTTCCCTGCCCCGTCTGCAAGGCGAAGCTGAGCATCGATCGCAGTCGGCTGGAGGCAGGAATCGAGCCCTCCGTGACTCCTCCCGCCGAGACCGATCCTGACGATCACGAGAACGAGCTCGGTGCCAAGGCGTTGATCGTCGGAACGGACAGTCCCGCGTTGCGGCAGGCCGCCAAGCTCATCGGTTTCCTGCCGGTCGTCCATCAGGACGCGACGAAGGCCCGGGAGTTCTTCAATCAGGAACTGCCGCAGGTCGTGTTTCTCAATCCGCCCGAGATCACGCACCCACCACTCGAATCGATGGCTCCGATCATCTCGGTCATGCCAGCCGACAGGCGACGCTCGTTCTTCATTCTGGTCTCGGAGAACCTGCGGACCCTCGATGGGAACGCCGCATTTCTGTACGGCGTCAACCTGGTCGTTGCCACGAAGGATCTCGGACACTTCAGCCAGATCTATCGCGACGCGCATGGGGCGCATGAGCGCCTCTACGCGAGTCTTAACGCGGTGATCAGGGAAAAGCAGGTTGGCTGAATGCCGCGGAGTGGCTACTGTGACTGAATGCCCTCCGGGTACATGATGAACAGCCCGTTGGACAGAATGATGTCGCAGTCGAACCGCGATGTCGCAATCGGCGCAGCGACGGAGGTCAGACCGGGCGTGTCGTCGATCCGGTTTGCACCGAACGACTTGATCGCATAACTCTGCCCATCCGCGCTCGTCCCGACCCTGAGTGGATTGCTCCAGCCGTCACGTGTAGGGATGGTCTGGATGTAGGTCGGCACGAGGAACGCTGCGACCAGAGTGGCGTCATCAAGAGTCGCGGGCCAGCTCAGCCCCGCAGCCGAATAGCGGTTAAGTTCCGTAGCGCGCGATTCCCACGCGGTGGCGAAGGTCCTCATGTCGGCCATTGTCCGTTTCTGACGTGACCGGTTGATAGCCGCGAGCAGATTTGGCACCGCGATGGCGGCTAGCAGACCGATGATTGCGACGACGAACAACAGCTCAACCAAGCTGAAGCCACGCTCTCTCTTCATGACTCGAGCCCCTTATTAAATGTCTGAAAACTCGACGGGCGCCTCTTTGAGGCGCCCGTCTGGTTTGAAACCTATCACTCGAACGATCAGTTCGACTGAACGCCTTCCGGGTACTGGGTGAACGAACCGTTCTGGAAGACGATGTCGGAGTCGAACGTCCCCGTCGCACCGCCGGGCCGAGATCCGTCTGCCGTGCCATCCTTGCCGAGGGAGATGACGGCATACTCGTTGGCGTCGCCATAGAGCTCCCAGGCGGTACCCCATGCGTCAACCTGCGGCATCGCCTTGATGTAGGTCGGCGAGAGCACTCCAGCCAACTCCGCAACATCGACGGAATCCGGGAACGTGAGCGCCCCAGCTACCAGGTACGAGTTCGTGTCGGTGGCGCGAGCTTCCCACGCCGTTGCGACGGACCGCATATCGGCCATCGTCCTCTTCTGCTTCGACCGCTGCATTGCGGTGAGCAGGTTCGGAATGGCGATTGCTGCAAGAATGCCGATGATCGCGACAACGATCAGCAGCTCGATGAGGGTGAAACCTTTCTGCTTCCTGTTCATCCAAACTCCTCCTATTGAGATAGATCTCCAATCGCAATCGTGTTGCCAGAGTGGGCAGTTTGTGTATGTCGCTCCTGTGTAGGCACTTACGTGGTTCCAAGCCGAGAATTTCAACCAACGCCTGACGTATTTTGTGTACCCTTTGTGACAATAGTTGTCAGGTTTCGGCCGCCCAGGCGACGATGACATTCTGGAGAAATGCGACTCCCTCCATGAACCTGTCGAGGGTGATTCTTTCGTTCTTGTTGTGGATCGACAACGATTCGAAGAAGTCGACCGGGTAGGGGCTGATGCCGTAGCAGACGAAATTCGGCGAACGCAGCAACCGGCAATCGTTCGTAGAACTGTAGAGCACCTGCGGACCTGCTGGCGCGCCATAGCGCGAACTCGCCTCCTCGGTCAGAATCGCAAAGAGACGAGTCTCTTCCGTGGATAGCGGTACGGGGCCTTCCCGCTGAGGAACGTCTCTGACCTTTGCCCCGTAGCGGGCGGCACGGCTCGCAAGCCATGCGATCCGATCGTCTGGCTGCTCATCGGGCAGGTTCCTCATGACGACGGTGAGTTGAGCTCCACCACCGAACTCCGTGGCCGCGCTCACCCAGAGGGTGTTCTGCGTGAGCTCCCGATAGGCATACGGAAGTCTCCAGTACGCCCCCGAGGCGATCGCTGCGTCGACGTCTCCCAGCAGTTCTCCGAAAGCGATCCGTGTAGGCGCGATCCGTTGAAAGTAGCTTCTCACTCCCGGGATCACCCGCTCCGGCTCCATCGAGGTGATGTGCGGCTCCAGCGAAACGCGCAGCTTCTGCGCCGAATGAAGATCAGGCAGATCGAGATTCACAGTTACTCGCTGCTTACCCCCGATTTCGATGCCGAAGTAGCTGATCCTCTCGCTGAACATCTCAGTGACTCCACCCTCGGTGAGCCCGTACGACAGACCCTCGAAGATGTCCGGTCGATTCCGGAGCAGCCACTGCATGCCATGGACGCTGCCCGACTCCTCCTCTGCCGTCGCCAGAAAAACGAGATCGTGAGCAGGTGGCTCGCCGCTCTGCGCAACGTGGAGGAACGCCAGAAGCTGGCAGATGGCCAGAGCCTTCATGTCGATTACTCCGCGCCCATGGAGCTGGTTCATCTTGATCACCCCTTCGAAGGGCGGATGGTCCCAGCCTTCTCCGGGCGGAACGACGTCGATGTGGTTGAAGAGCAGGAGCCCCTCTCCCGGCGTCCGTCCGGGCAGTCTCGCGTACACGTTGAGGTAACCGGGGGTCGACTCGATGATCTCCGGTTCGACCCCTCCCGCGCGGAGTCGTGCCGCGAGCCACTCGGCTCCTTCCGCGATGCCGGCGGGGTTGCTGCTGTCGATTCTCACGTACTCCTGCAGCATGAGGATTTCGGGAGTGATCTCCTGTTGCCGCGGAATGTAGCGGCGGTCGCGCCTCAGCGCTTCCTTCTCGGCGCGGTTCCAGAAGATGAATGCGACGGTGAGTGCAGACAGTGTCAGCAGAAGGACGCCGGCAACGATTCGCTCGTTGCGATGGCGCCTTTTTCGGCGCTGCTCGTCGGTTGGATCAGGAGGAATCGTCATTCACGAAACTCATGAGCGCAGGCCGCTCGCCGGGTCAAGGATACCGCCTCCCGTGCGCCATCGCCCGCATCGGTCAAAGGCAGTGGGGGTCGGCTGCTGCAGACTTTACGGGCCAGACTGCTGCGCCGAGCAGCAGCAGTAGTGCCGTCGTGGAGATCTTCATGCCGGCGACTCCGAGCTCGTTGCGGTACTGCATCCCGACCGTGTGCCGGCCCGCTGGAACCTCGATCCCCTGGTACCCGACGTTCGTCACGATCGGCTGAACCGGCTGGCCGTCGACCGTGATCTTCCAGTGCTTGTTCGGCGTCACGCTCATGACGAGAAACGAACGCCCGGTGGCTTCGATATCGATCGTCGCCGTATTCGCCGTCTCCTGATACTGCTGCACGACACCCTCGGCCGGTTGGAACGATGGTCCGTAGACGAATGCGGTCCGCTCTCCATGCTTCGCGGAGACGACCTCCTTCACGAAATGACGGCGATCGGTTACGGTCACCATTGCATCTGCGAAGTAGTAGCGGGGGAACCGTTCGATCAAGGTGAAGTCGAGCGGCTGGGCAACCTTCATGTTTCCCTTTACTCGCTTCCGTTCCTCGTCGAAGGGTCGATAGGTGGCGCGATACCAGGCATTCGACATCGCCATCATCGGACGCCACCAGTCCTCGCGTCCCTCCCGCTTCACATCCCAGACGGACTCGGTGAAGTCGATCGTCGGAAGAAGGGCGGTCTTGTCGTAGTCCCGCTCGATCGCCATGCTGAGTCCATGACCGGCGGGAGTCATCGGATAGAGGCCATTCCTCACGATCCAGTAGACCGCGTCTCCTGTCGAAAAGTACTTACGTGCGGGAGCTTCCTGTCCGTACCAGTCGGCCTCATGAAAGATGCGGAACTGACGGCGATCCTCGGGGAACTCGCGAAGAGCTTCCGGTTTCTCGCGGAAGAATGCGGCCGGCATTCGTGGATTCAGCTGATGCACGACCGGCCCGAGGTCTGCGGCGAGAAATGCTCCCATCAGGACGAGCCAGACCGGCCGTTTGATCCTTCGCAACGACCAGAGCAGAGCGAAAAGGGTTGCGCCCCGTGCCGCGGCAATCATCCATCCGGTATGGGAGATGTCGACCATCTTCTTACCTGAGGCACCCTGAAGGCCCCACAGGCCCATGAAGGCGTCGGCATACCATCGGGTGAAGCCGAGGAGCGTGATGGCGACGGCAACGATCGTCGTTGCCAGTACGAATCCCATCGCTGCGTCGCGGACCCCGTCGTCGCCGCCCAGCATTCTGTCGAACATCTTCGCGGTGAAGATGATGATCGCGAAGATCGCGATCATCAGAAACTTTTCCGGGTACCGGATCGAGGTGGCAATTCCTGCGTCGTACAGGAGCCGTAGCAGGGGAGTATGTCCGCCGAGTGCGAGAAGGACCGAGAAGAGGGAGAGGATCAGCACGAAC
>DASVLC010000387.1:0-8449 GCA_036385045.1 Thermoanaerobaculia bacterium
TGCGTATCGAGGCGGTGCGTGCCCCTTTCTACTTTCCCTCCCTCCGCCCCAAACGTCCAGCGGCGTCTCACGACGCCGCGTTGCTCCTACCGGCTGAACGGGGGGAGGGGAAACGGTGCAGGAGCACCTATAAGGGTGGCCGAAGGCCGGGTGAGGGGCTGCGCCACACGCCATGCTCGCGAACTCGCCCATGAGCAGATTCCGAGGCCGCCCGGTGCGCTTCCGTCACGCGAAAAAGAAACGCCGGCCTGAGGGCCGGCGTTTCGAGCTAATCCCGGACTGAAACGATCAAGAGTGCCACGCAATCAGCAGCGGCGCGATGACGAGTGCTACGACCGACATCAACTTGATCAGGATGTTAAGGCTGGGGCCGGACGTGTCCTTGAACGGATCGCCGACCGTGTCGCCGACGACGGCTGCCTTGTGCGCGTCGGAACCCTTGCCGCCGTAGGCGCCAGCTTCGATGTGCTTCTTCGCGTTGTCCCAGGCGCCGCCCGCGTTCGACATGAAAATCGCCAGCAGAACGCCGGAACTGGTAACGCCGGCGAGCAGGCCACCGAGCGCCTGAATGCTGTAGAAGCCGACGACGACCGGTGCCGTGACTGCGAGCAGTCCAGGCAGAACCATCTCCTTGATTGCCGCCTTCGTCGAGATGTCTACGCAGCGGGCGTAGTCTGCCTTTCCGGTGCCTTCCATCAGCCCGGGAATCTCACGGAACTGCCGGCGCACCTCTTCGATCATCTTGAAAGCGGCGCGGCCCACCGCTTTCATCGACATCGCCGAGAAGAGAAACGGGAGCATCGCGCCGAGGAACAGCCCGCCCATGACATCGGGCTCGCTCAGATCGATGACGCGCAGGCCGACGGTAGCCTTGAAAGCTGAGAAGAGAGCGAGCGCTGTCAGCGCTGCCGAGCCGATGGCGAAGCCTTTACCGATGGCAGCAGTCGTGTTGCCGACCGCATCGAGCTTGTCGGTACGCGCACGAACGTCCTTGCCGAGGTGAGCCATCTCTGCGATACCGCCGGCGTTGTCCGCAATCGGCCCGTAGGCATCGACAGCGAGCTGAATACCGGTCGTCAGCAGCATGCCGAGAGCTGCGATCGCGATTCCGTAAAGGCCGGCCTGGCCATAGGCGATGATGATGGCGGCGACGAGAACGACGATCGGAAGAGCAGTCGAACGCATGCCGACGGCAAGTCCGCTGATGATGTTCGTCGCGGCGCCGGTCTGAGAGTCGGCGGCGATCCCACGTGCCGGACCTTTTGCCTCCGACGTGTAGTACTCGGTGATCATGCCGATGAGCACACCGGCGACGAGTCCGGCGACTGTCGCGAAGAAGATGCCGGTACCGGTGAACTCCTTCCCTTCGAGGACATAGCGGTCGGGCAGCATCCACTGCGCGATGAACCAGACGGCGATGAGCATCATGATGGCCGATGCCATCGGTCCGGCGTGGAGCGCCTTCGACGGATCGCCCGTCTCACTCATCCGCACCAGAGTCGTGCCGAACAGCGACAGCACGATGCCGACCCCGGCAAGAACCAGAGGGAAAAGCACCAGGTTCGGCGTGTACGCTTCTCCCGCAAGGCTCGACGCGGTCATCCCGAGAACGAGAGCGCCGACGATCGATCCGACGTACGACTCGAAAAGGTCCGCACCCATACCGGCGACGTCACCGACGTTGTCACCGACGTTGTCGGCGATGACTGCCGGATTGCGGGGGTCGTCCTCAGGAATTCCGGCTTCGACCTTGCCGACCAGGTCGGCGCCGACGTCCGCGGCCTTCGTGTAGATGCCGCCACCGACGCGCGCGAAGAGCGCGATCGAGCTGGCTCCGAACGAGAAGCCGGCGAGCACGGTGACCGCTCGCAGCATCGTCGCCTGCGGGTCACCGGAGGCGAAGAGGTTCATGTAGAGAATGTAGAGACCCGAGAGTCCGAGAACCCCGAGACCGACGACAGCGAACCCCATGACCGCTCCACCGGCGAATGCCAGTCGCAGAGCGCCGTTGATGCTGGTGCGTGCTGCCGCGGCGGTCCGCACATTCGCATTCGTCGCCACCCGCATACCGAAGTAGCCGGCGAGCGCCGAACAGATCGCGCCAACCACGACTGAGACTCCGATGAGCCACGAGCTCTCCGCGCGGTTCATGTTCGCCCAGCCGAGCAGAAGGGCGACAACCACCACGAATACGGCAAGGACGCGGTACTCGCGAGCAAGGAAGGCCATCGCGCCCTCACGGATGTGACCGGCAATGACCCTCATTTCGTCGGTTCCGGTGTCCTGCTTGCCGATCCACGTACTGCGCATGAAGGCAAACAGGAGTGCCAGCACTCCCGCTACCGGGACGAGGTAGATATACGTTTCCATCGTTTTTGAACTCCTGAAGGGATGATGGCCAAGCACACGTCCAGCGTTGTACGACATGCACCTTGGCGCGCGCATGATAGCGGCCGAGGCACTCCTGAGCAATTTTTCATGGTGCGGGAGCTCTGCACCTGCTCCCACCACAGCGCCCTCGAGTGTGACGGACCTCACCTCTGAGGGGTCTCACCGTCATTGCACCGACGTGAGAATCGAACGATCGTGCGGTAAGTCCGCCACTGGCGGCTGGAGGTGCATATGAACGTTTTCTTCCTCGCGGTCCTCGCGGCGGCACTGGCCGGTCCGCTCGACAACACCACCGTCACAACCGCCTGGCTCGAACAGAACCTGACGAACCAGGAGGTGCTCATCGTGGAGGTGGGTCCGACAGCCCTTGCAGATAAGCCTCACATCCCCGGTTCACGCTTCATCCCGTACGACTCGCTGGTAGTTCGCAGCGGCTGGCCGCCCGACGAACTTCCTCCTCTCGAAGTTCTCAAGAATGCTCTCGGAAAGTCAGGCGTGGGCGACGAGGGAATGATCGTCCTCTACAGCCGCGACCCTCTCCACGCAACGCGAGCCTGGTTCACGCTCGACTACCTCGGCCACGGGAAGCGAACCGCCATTCTCGACGGCGGCCTCACGAAGTGGGCCAACGAGCGGCGACCGATGACGCCTACTCGATTCGCGAGAGCGGCCAGAACCTTTACGCCGCACCTGCAAGCTGATCGCAGAGTCACCTCTCTCGACGTCCGTACGGGGCTCCAGGGCGGTGTCATCGTGATCGACGCGCGTCCAGTTCCTGAATTCGAGGGCACGAAGCGCGGCAAGTCGGTCGCAAGGCCTGGCCACATCGCCGGCGCACGTTCACTCCCATGGACCGCCAACCTTACGATCCGAGGCGACATGAAGCCGGTCGACGAGCTGCGAACTGCCTATGCAGCCCTCGGTGTGACACCGGAATCGCAAGTGATCGTCTACTGCAGAACCGGCGTCGAGGCCTCGATGCCCTACTTTGTCCTTCGTTCCCTTGGCTACAACGTTCGTCTCTACGACGGGTCGTATACCGAGTGGTCGCGTGACGATGCAGCACCGATCGCGCTTGGCTCCCGCTGAACCGACGCCGCCACCGGGCATCTGCCCGGTGGCGGCGCGCAATCCTCTCCGGAACCCCGTTGCTTGCATTGCGTTCCACCCGGAATGAATCCGTTCGTCGTACGCTTAAGTTTCGCGAATTGGAGGTTTCATGAAAACGACACTGATGGTGATGATGATGCTGGCCCTGGCCGGCTCGGCGTTCGCGGGTGACGAAGTAGTGCGCAGCGGCGCCGCGATCACGGAAGGTGCGGAGAGCATTCCGGTAGCAAAGGTTCTCGAGGATCCGGCGGCCTACGCCGAGAAGCCTGTCGTCGTCGAAGGGTTGATCGTGGCAAGCTGCGCCAACAAGGGCTGCTGGATGCAACTCGCCCCGGCCGAGGGTGCGGCCAGCGTCCGCGTCACGTTCAAGGACTACGGCTTCTTCATTCCCTTGACCGCCCGCGGAATGAAGGCCCGCGCAGAAGGAGTGACCCTCGTGCGCACCCTCTCGAAGTCGGACGCTGATCATCTCGAAGAAGAAGGTGCAAACCTGACTCGCAACGAAGACGGCTCCGCAACTGAAGTCTCGTTCGTGGCGAGCGGCGTCGAGTTGACGAAGTAGGCAAAGACGGAGTTCCTCGGGTTCCTCGGAGTTCCTCGGAGTTCCTCGGGGTTCCTCGGGGTTCCTCGGTTCTTTCAGGTTTCCGGCCCCCGAAGCCTAACCTCGCGTCTGTCGTCCTGAATCGCCGGAGCCCCGGGAGTGGGGGTGAGGGCGTGAGGGGGCGGAGGACGATGAAGGACCCGCTTCGCTTACGCGAATTGAGAATTGAGATGGGAGCGCCTGCCAGCGTGCGCTGTCATCTGGAAGCAAACCCCGCCAGATCTTTCCCCACTCACGCCGGGCTCGGAATTCCGGCCACCGGCGAGCGACAGTGGCGGCAGTACTCGGCAGCCGCAAGGATCGACTCCCTGCAATAGGGACAGTCGCGCATCGGCCTGTTGAACCGGTCCGAGCCGCTGTGCGCGCTGTGTGAGGCAGCGGTTTCTATCTGGCTCACCGGTATCGGCTCACTGGCCGGCGCGGGGCTGAACGTGTTCTTCACACGTACCGAGCGTCCCCAGTACAACCCCCATATGAGGCTCGAGAAGATCGCCCGCACATTCAACCGGTTGGCCTTGCGAGTTTCGTTCTCCACCTCCACCATCGCACTCTCATCGAGAAGAGGACGAAGGTCCTCGACGAACGTCTTCGTCATCCCGATGTCGAACGCGGCATAGAGGACTACGCAGATGAAGTACGTGATCCAGACTCGCGGTGCAGCGGGTGAACGCTTGAAAAGCAATGTCAGCCCAACGACAGGAACGACGAACTGCACCACCATCATGGAATTCTCGACGACGAGCAGCGGTCGCAGATAGCTGAACTGATCGCCGAGGCTCCAGCTTTCCCACATGTCGTCGAATCCGCTCGAAAGCGCGGAAACGCTCATGACGATCACGCCGATCTGACCGATTACGAACAGGATGAGCCAGCCGCCGATCCCCGACGGTGCGCTCTTGCTGCTTTCCATTCCGAAGGACCCCCTTCCGGACGTATGAAGAGAATAGCATGAGCTCTGCTGATCCTGACCGCATGCTTCCAGCCGAGGCAGCCCTCCCCTCCTCCGTTATCATCCCGCCGTGCTCGAGACCACAATCCCCGTCAGAACTTCCGCCCGCGAGCAGATCCTGATCATCACGCGCGAGATCGATGCCGCTCTTGGAGAGACGACCGATGGCGATGGCGTCTGCACGATCGTCGTGCCTCACACCACCTGCGCGATTTCGGTCAACGAGAATGCTGATCCGGACGTGCCGGAGGACCTGACGCGCGCACTGCGTGCGCTGGTTCCGAACGTCAATTTCCGCCACGGCGAGGGAAACTCCGACGCGCACTTTCTCTCGATGCTGATCGGGACCTCTCTCCACTGGCCCTACCGCAAAGGACGGCTCGTTCTCGGCACATGGCAGGGCATCTATTTCGTCGAGCTCGACGGGCCACGTCAGCGGAAGGTCAACATCTACCTGCCGTGAGCGGTTCGTCGGCACCGGAAGGTCGTGAAGCAATGCACAAGGCAGAGAACTTCGACGTTGTCGTGATCGGCGGCGGTACTGCGGGACTCGTCACCGCCTCGGGCTGTGCGCGGCTCGGAAGACGCGTTGCGCTCATCGAGCGAACAGCTCTCGGCGGTGACTGCCTCTGGACCGGCTGCGTTCCGACCAAGGCGCTCGTCTCCTCGGCACGACTCGCCGATCAGATGCGGCATGCCGATGCGTGGGGCATTACGCCAGCGGAGCCGCGGATGACTCCGGCGGCGGTCATGGCGTCGATGAGGGAGCGGAGACGGACGATCAGCCGTCACGATGATCCGCAGAAGTTTCGCGACCTCGGGATCGACGTCATCACCGGAAGTGCGCAGTTCGTCTCGAGCTCGGAAGTTGAGGTCCGAGGCACGGAGGTGCCACTCCGCAGGCTTCGCGCGAAGGACATCGTGATCGCGACCGGCGCGAGAACGAACGTGCCGCCTGTCGAAGGACTGCAGGAAGCGGGATTCCTCGACCATGCGTCCTTTCTCGAACAGGACGCAATTCCGCCGTCGATCCTCGTTCTGGGAGGCGGCGCGATCGGCATCGAGTTCGCCCAGATGTTCTCGCGCTTCGGCTCGCGGGTGACCGTGGTCGAAGCAGCGCCGGAGATCCTTCTGAAGGAGGACGCCGAGATGGTCGAACGGGTACGGAATGTTCTCACAGCAGAGAGGATCAAGATCCTGGCCGGCTGGTCGGCGAAGAGTGTCAGGCGTGACGGCGAAGGCCGGATCGTACGAATCGAAACCGCCAGCGGGGACTCACGAGAGCTGACGGTCGACCAGATCTTCGTCGCATCGGGACGCAGAGGAAACACAGATGGGCTCGCACTCGAACGTGCCGGCGTCTCGCTGAATGGCTCATGGGTCACGGTCAACCGCTTCCTGCAGACGAGCAGCCGCCGCGTCTGGGCGTGTGGAGATGTCCATGGCGGGCTGCAGTTCACTCACGTCGCCGCCTACGAAGCAGTCAAGCTCGTGCGCAACATGCTGTTCCCGGGAAAGTCGGCAGTCGACTACGACAACATCCCCTGGACGTTGTACACCGATCCTGAGCTGGCCCACGTCGGGATGACCGAGGAAGAGGCGCGAGCCGCGCACGGGGACGACGTGCGCGTCTTCTCGACCGAGATGGCAGACGTCGACCGCGCGGTCGTCGATCGATCCGAGAGCGGCATGATCAAACTCGTGTGCAATCGCAAAGGACGAATTCTTGGCGCTCATCTGCTCTGCTCGAATGCCTCGACCGTCATTCAGGAGATCGTTCTCGCTCGGCGAAAAGGACTTCGCATCGGCGACCTTGCGCAGAGGATCTCGTCGTATCCGTCGCTGGCCGACGGCGTTCAGAAAGCTGCCTCACAGTTCTACGGCGAGCTCGCGACCAGCTGGCCAGGCAGGCTCGCGAGAAGGGTCGCAGCGATTACGCAGTGACGTGATCGCGCCTTTCCCGGCATACGGGGGGCGAGACGCCCCCGCGGCGGACGAGGACGTCCGCGGTACGGCAGGCGAGGACGCCTGCGCTACGAAACCCGAGGAACTCCGAGGAACCTAACCCCGCATCCGCGCGAGCCACCGCCGGACGAGCACACGGACCGCCCCCAGATATCGACCGCGGCGCAGCTTCCAGTGACGGCGAAGTGAGAAGCGCTCGGGCTGATGGCTCGGAGTCAGATCTGGTTCCACTCCCTCGAGCAGTGCCTCCCAGCCGCGATCGCTCTCGTAGCCGTACCGAATGAGATCCTCGCTGATCGATCCGTGGATCCGGATCTGTCCGGCGATCCTCGGGAGATGGCGGCGCCAGGCGCCGATGCTCGAACGGTCAATCGGCCGCAGCGGTCCCAGCGCCTCGAGAGAGAGCTCCGACGGATGCGCGACCGCGTGATACTCGCTGAACTTCGCTCGCGCGACGAGAAAGCGAAGCCGCTCCATCAGCAGCTTCTGTACGCCGTCGGGGTCGGAGACCAGCTCTTCATATCGGATCGTCAGGAAGCGGGGATGGCTCTCCAGACTCCGCGCCCGCGGTTCATAGGTCCTCCAGAATTTCAATCCCGCCCAGTAGCGATCGGGATTACGGCCGTGGCGGCTGACGACGATGTCTCGCGGATCGCGAATCATGCAGATGACCCACAGATCAGGATCGACGCGGAGCCGTGGCCCGACGACCATGATGTCGCGCGGCTGCTTGGTCAGGTACAGAGCACCGGGGCGACGCGGTTCGGTGAAAAGGGATGCCTCGTGCTCTTCGTGAAGATCGACCTCGAAGCAGGCGATCATCAGCTCGGCCAGCAGCGTCGTTCCGCTGCGCGGGCTGACCCCAACGATATGAATCCTCTTCATCGGGACGCATGTTACAGGGACGGCACTGCATGTCGAGTCTCAGGCCGGAGCGATCTCGAGACTCAGCTCCGCCATCGCCAGTCCCGACTCCCCGGCAATGGAGTAGATGAGAAAAAGCCGGGGACCATCGTCGAAGACGAAGGGATCCCGCAGCTGGTGCACCTGAACCGCCGCACCGTACCGGGAACGGACATTTCGAAAGGCAACACCCTCGTAGGGCTCTTCGGGACGAAGGACTTCGACCGGTTCCGAGTCGCGCCATCGTTCCCATGGCTCCGCAAGGTCTACGGTCGCCGCCACGATGCGCTCCGGCGCGTCGCCCACGCGGCTGTAGAAGACCACGAGGGTCCGATCTCGAAGCAGCACGGCCGCGTGACGCATCCGGCGGATGAACCGGCCGCACGGCTCGAAGTCAGTCAGCCCGTCCGACGAACGGAGAAGCATTCCCCAACCGCTGTTGCCATCTTTGCAGATGCCGTAGAACGCGTCGTCCCATCGAAAGACGCGGAGATACGACTTGGAAATGATCCCGCCGCGCGGGGAAAACG
>DASVLC010000388.1:0-2535 GCA_036385045.1 Thermoanaerobaculia bacterium
AGGTCGAGGAGATCCGATTCGATCCGAATGTGAACCTCGCGTATTACAAGGACCGCACGCGCGAGTGGATTTCGGTTGCCGGACGCGCGCGGCTCGTCGACAACCGCGCGAAGGTCCGCGAATTGTACCGGCCGGACTGGCGGGCATGGTTCGGTGATGAAGGTGGGAAGAAGGACGGCGGTCCCGGCGATCCTCGCATGATCCTCATCGCAGTCGAAGTCCAGGTCGCGCACTTCATGGAGCTGAACAAGCCTCGGGCGGTCGTCCTGTTCGAAGTGGTTCGAGGGATGATCACCGGAAAGACGCCGGATTTTCCCGACGTGAAGGAAGTGACGGGCGAATCCTCGGTTGAATAGCGGCGGTACGCGCTTGCAGGTATCAGTCGTACCCGCGCGAATACTGCGCAAACATCTCGTTCCATGTTCTGCCGCGAGCCGGACCCCCCTCAGGCCACGACGCGATCTCCTCGCCTCGCAGGGCGGCAGCGGCGGCGGGGCTGAGCTCGAGCATCGGCCAGCCGGAAGAGAACTGCAGATGTTTGTAGTGAGCGAAGAGCATCGTCTTCGGAACGCAGGTGCCGCTGTGATCCTGGCGCGTATAGAGACTGGCTGCGTAGCGAACCTGCTCATCGATCAGTGATGCCTCCTGACCGGGGGCGTAGAACCATGCGGCGAAATCACGGATCGTATTCACGAGCTCCGAGTCATCCACCTCGATCTCCGCACGCTGCGCGAAGGAAGCCGCATCGTAGTTCGGACACTTCTCGCTGCACGGCTCCGGCATCTCCACCGGCGGGTTCTGCTGCGGAAACGGAAAGCGGCAGCGGACGATGCGAGAGGCCATGGCGCGAAGTATGGCAGGTGCAGGATCGTCGGTGAGCGTTGCGGCCCTCGAGAACTTCGGGCCGGGGAAGCTCGGGAGGCCTTCTGGGCGACACTCGAGCTGAACCTTCCGCCCTTATCGTGTTCCGCCCCCTCTCGCCACCTCGATCGTGCCTCAGCGCCGTGAATTAGTCAGCTTATCAGTCAGGCGACGCTGGACTCGGCGTGGGAAGCAGAGGCTGGCTGCTCCGCTGGTGATGATGCTGGTATCATCCCCAGCATGGGTCGCACGAGAAAGATCACTGTCGAAGTTCCGCTCGACGTGCTGAAACGTGCGCAGAAGGTTTCAGGCGAAGGTGTGACGGGGACGGTGCGCCGCGCGCTGGATGACCTCGCGCGCGCGGATGTCTATGACGATCTCCTGGCGCTGCGCGGCAAAGTTCAGTTCACGGAGGAGCTCGACCGGATCCGAGAGGATCGCGATTGATCGCCATCGATACCAGTTCGATGCGACGCTACCTGGCCGGTGAGGATGGCGACGACGTCGTTCTGGTACATGCAGCGATTCAGTCTCGCCGCGCAGTTCTTCCCCCGGTCGTCGTGACCGAGTTGCTCAGCGAGAAGACGCTCTCCGAGAAAATTCAGGCCGTCATCGGGCGAACACCGATAGTCCCCCTTTTGGAAGGGTACTGGGAACGCGCAGGGCTTCTCAGGGCGAGCATTCTTCGCCGGGGGCTGAAGGCACGGCTCGCCGATTGCCTGATCGCACAAGCCTGCCTCGACAGCGATGTTCCCTTCATTACGAACGATCGCGACTTCCGCCACTTCGTCAGTGACGGTCTCGTGCTCCTGGTGCAGGAGCGATAGCGCAGAAGGAAGGGACAGGTGGTGCCCAGGGACGGAATCGAACCGCCGACACGAGGATTTTCAGTCCTCTGCTCTACCAACTGAGCTACCTGGGCAGGTAAGCCTGCTCGCGTGAGCGGCGCGGAAGATACCACACCGTCTGAGCGTCGTTGCTAAGTCGCGAAACGGGTGAATCATTCCCGGGGAGGCGGTTCCTCGGAGTTCCTCGGGGTTCCTCGGAGTTCCTCGGAGTTCCTCGGAGTCCCTGGGAGTTCCTCGGGGTTCCTCGGAGTTCCTCGGGTTCCTCGGGGTTCCTCGGAGTTCCTCGGTTCCTCGGCGCATCCTCTTTCTTTTATGAAAACCGTGGGGCGAGGTTCAACGGGCGATGTTCTTCGACTTTCGCCACACCCCGAGTTTTGCCTCCTGTCTTGGATCGGGGCGCGCAAAGTGCCGGGTAGAGCAACGGATCGCCAACGCATGGACGCTCGGCGAGGAACCGATGAACCAGGGAACTCGAATCGCCCCAAAAGACAAACGCCGCGAAGTTCGTTCGCGGCGCTTGCAGGCCTGCCTTCCGGCTGCCTACGAGGTTAGCTGTCGGGTTCGGACTGGACGCCCTACCGGCTTCTGGCCGGATTCACCCCGGACGGTGGCAAGCCGTCGCTACGTTGGTTCCCCCGTTCCTCGGCGCCGAGGATTAGGCGGCAAGGCCGCCACCAACTGGCGGCGACTAGAGTTTACGCCCGTTGCGGACATTGTCAATTGTAGGTTCCTCGGGGTTCCTCGGGGTTCCTCGGGGTTCCTCGGTTTCCCTCGGTTCCAGCGCCGTAGGCGCGACGTAGCTGTAGCCGAAGGCGCAAGCCCTTGG
>DASVLC010000389.1:0-43881 GCA_036385045.1 Thermoanaerobaculia bacterium
CAGAGTCTTGAAGGTCGGAGTAATGGGTTCATGCGCCCATGACGTCGCGCGAAGCGCTTTGGAGTGCGCGCGGCCGCAGCCGCCGCTTTCCAGCGTGCGCGATTCGCCGGAGCAGAAGGTCGAGCAGGGGGAGCAGGCAACAGTACTCAAGCGCCAGGCGGATCTGGCGGCAGCGTACGACTCCGCGCGAGTAGACTTCACAACAGCAGCAGGCGGCACACATTTCGCTCGAGTCCGCTGACGAGGTGAGGCATGGAGTTGACGACGCAGGAGATCGAACGGCAGGTGCGTTCGCTGGGGGAGTGGTTTCACAACCTCGATCTCCATGGCGTGAAGACTGCGCCGGATCATTTCCTGGGCGACTATCCGAACGTCAAGTGGCAGCGCTTCGCGCATGAGATTCCAGCCGATCTGACCGGCCGGTCGGTGCTCGACATCGGCTGCAACGCCGGCTTCTACTCGATCGAGATGAAGAGACGTGGAGCCGCGCGTGTCGTCGGGCTCGACTCGGATGAGAGCTATCTCAAGCAGGCGCGATTTGCCGCCGATGTCTCCGGATTCTCCGACATCGAGTTCCGCAGCATGTCGGTGTACGACGTCGGTCAACTGCGCGAAACGTTCGACATCGTGATCTTCATGGGGGTGCTCTACCACCTGCGGCATCCGCTGCTAGCACTCGATACGCTGTATGAGCATGTCGTCGGCGATCTCCTGGTCTTCCAGAGTATGCAGAGGGGGAGCGCCGAGGTTGCCCCGATGGAGTCCGATTACAAGTTCTGGGAGAGCGAGCAGTTCGAGCGTGAAGGCTTTCCGTTGATGTACTTCATCGAACAACGCTTCGCGGGAGACCCCACCAACTGGTGGATTCCCAATCGCGCCTGTGCCGAGGCGATGCTGCGAAGCGCCGGTTTCGTGATCGAGGCGCATCCTGAAGACGAGGTTTACATCTGTCGCCGCGGAGTGCGATCGTCATTCGGCGATGCCTGATCGAAACGCGATCACTCATTCAGACGTGCTGAAAGTGGCGTGGCCGAGTCGCGCCCCGGAGGGATATAGATCGTGCCAGTCGAAGCCGTGATGCTGTGGAACGAACCGAACAACCTCTCGCACTGGGATTTCGAGATGGACCCGGAGTGGGATCTGTTCGCCCGCATGGCCTCACTCGCCGGCGAGGCAGTACGCAGTGTCAACCCATCGCTTCCGCGTGTTCTCGGCGGAATCTCGCCGATCGATCCCGGCTTCATCGAGCGGATGGAGAAGAAGGGTGTTCTCGATCATGTAGACGTCGTTTCCGTGCATGGTTTCCCGCTCGACTGGAATCACTGGAAGCTCTCCGAGTGGCCCGAGAAGATCGCAGAGATCCGGGCGGTCACAAAGCTGCCGGTGTGGGTGAGTGAAGTAGGCGTCTCGACCTTCGGCGCCGAGGAAGTGCAGCAGTTCGGGCTGAGGCGAACGATGGAGCTCATCCTCGATGCGGTTCCGCGGGTGCACTGGTACTCGCTCTACGACCTCCCGAAAACCTGGCCGGCGACCACGCGCCATCGCGAGGCGGAAGGGTCGTCCTACTACCGTCATTTCTACATGGGAGTTCTGAAGGAAGACGGCACCCCGAAGCTGGCGCTCGAAAGCATCTCGGATTACACGCCGCAGCTCGGGATCTGCCAGTGGTTTCATTTCGAGGACCCGCGGCTCGAGGAGGCGGTCCGCTGGCTGCAGAAACTCGGAGTGCGAAGACTCCGAACAGGGCTGAGCTGGGCTGATCATCACCGGCCGGACTCTCTCGCCTGGTTCGACCGGCAGATGAAAGCGCTCGAGTCGTTCGATCTCACCGTGACGTACTGCTTCACTCCCGGCTCACGTGGAGTGCGCGATCACCATACGTCGCCTCCTCTGGTAGCGGAGGAGTTCGCCGAGTTCTGCGCAGAGATGACGCGACGTTACACGTGAGGAGGCTCAGCCCGGCATTTCCTGCCGGCGCTCAGCGCGGTCGCGCATGGCGCGATCGATGCGGGCCATGTCCTGCGCCTGCATCCTCAACTTGATCACTTCGAGCTGGTAGAGACGGGCGACTTCCTCTGCTCGGCTGCGCTGCTGAAGTCTGCGGAGTGCGATCCGATTCGCAATCCGGACGAACTCGCGATGCGCGGCTGAGTCATGCCATCCCCCCCGTCCCAGACGGAGGAGTGGGTGGGCGGTGCTGCGAACATCCTCGGGGGCGATGACGCCGAGAGCGGCTTCTCCCTGCAACTCGGCACGGATCGCCGGCCACTGCCGGAAGACGGTCGCGACGATCAGCAGTGGCAGAAGGGCGGTGGCGGATATTGCCACCTGCTTCTCGGTCACACGGGGAAACCGCAAGGCGAGGGTCGGAAGCCACGCGGCTCCGATCGCTGCGATGACGGTGACGACATCAACCATCGCCTGACGGAGTCGGTCGCGAACCTGAGTAAGCCCGAGGGTGATGCCGAATCCGGCGACGGCACCGGCAAGCAGGCATGCGGAGAGCGCGGCAAGGGGATGATCGCGGGTGAAGATGAGAGGAACCGATGCAGCCGCTCCGGTCATGCCGCCGAGCAGCATTCCGGATGCGGCGTCGCTTTCGCTTCCAGTCAGCCGGACGTAGAGCGCCGCGGCCGTGAGGATGATGCCGGCCACCACGAACGAAGGTGCGAAATCAGCGAAGTAGATCACTCCGCCGGCGACTGCGCCCGCAATCAGGGGAACTCGCGCCTCGGGGATCAACGTCCAGTCGAGTGTCCGGAAGAACGATGCGAGTGACGCCGCGAAGAAGAACGCGACGATGAGAACCAAGGCGAGTAACGGGTCGGGCATGTGCCGGCGGATCTTAATACGGCTGGAGGCGGACCGCGCCTCAGTCGAACCGTTCACTCGTCGTGTCGACAAGGGGGTGCCGCAGGAAGTACTCGCGGGAACGGCGGATGTCGGCGCGGATCTGATTGGTCAACTCCAGAGCCGAGCGGAACTGCTGCTCACGACGGAGCAGGGCATGGAAGTAGAGCCGGACAGTGTCTCCATAGACATTCGAGTCGAAGTCGAAGATGTGGCTTTCGATCGTCGTCGCGTAGTTCTCGTAAAGCGTCGGCCTGACGCCGATGTTGGTTACTCCCTCGAAACTGCGCGAGAAACTCTCGAAGCGGCAGCGTGTGACATAGACGCCCCCCTGGGGGAAGAGATCGTTCGCGGGATCGAGGTTGACGGTCGGGAACCCCATCTTCCGGCCGAGCCTGCGACCGGTGGCAACGCGACCGTCGATGAAATAGGTGCGTCCGAGGGCGAGCGTCACGATGCGCATGGCGCCGCGGGCGATCGCGTCGCGGACGATCGAGCTCGAGACGCGCATCCCGTGAACTCTCACCTCGTCGATCCCATGAACGGTGAAGCCGGCACGCGCACCGTCTGCCGTCAGCTTCTCGAGGGTTCCTTCCCTTCCGGCGCCGAAGCAGAAGTCACGGCCGATTCTGACTTCGGTTACCGCGAGTGCGGAGACGAGGAACTCCTCGATGAAACGGTCGGCGCTCCAGCGGGAGAACTCGTGCGTGAAAGGGATGACGAGGAGTGTGTCGACGCCCATGTCGCGCAGCAGTTCCTCCTTCTGCGCGAGCGTCAGGATCTGCCGTGGGACGCGGTCGGGAGCGACGACTGAGAGTGGATGAGGGGCAAACGTGATGACGGCCGAGGGCCGTCCCATCTCGAGGGCTCGGTCGACGACACCGCGGACGATCTGTTGATGTCCGACGTGCATGCCGTCGAAGTTGCCGATCGTCGCCACGCAGCCGCGCGGCAGATCGGTCTGCCGGAGTGGATCGTGGAAGACCAGCATCGTTCTGGGGGCGGGAGTGTACCTTAGGCGGCCTGTCGGGGACGGTCGATACGGCGAACTGAGGATTCTTCTCTCATCGGTTGGAAGAGAGAAACCGGGCACGGGCGCGGGCTCGGGCTCGGGCCCGGGAAACTCACTCGGCCGGGCGGCGGGATTTGATCAATCTAGTGAGCATCTGTGCGATTCGTTCCAGCAGCGCTTTGTTGTCGTCGGCGGAAGTGGTCGTGATCAGATTGAGCTTTCGACACACGTCGAGCACGGCGGCGCTTTCGGTCGCGGAACCGCGGGCACGTGTGTAGAAGGCGGCCTTGTCTGCGGGAGAGAACTTTCCGGCGCCCTCGGCGATATTCAAGACGATGCTCAGGGCCGCCCGCTGGAGCTGGTCGGCGAGATAGCCACGTCCTCGCGGCAGGCGCTCGATGAGGTCGTTCGCCTTGGCGACGAACTCGATGGCCAACTGATAGACGTCCAGCTTCTCGTGGTCGAAAGGCATGAGGCTCACTCCTTCTTCACGCTGCCATCACTCGATGACCCGCTATTGGCTGAACGAGTTAAGGCCATCGAATCTAATCACCATCGGTCCTCCCCATGCGTTCATTCCCAGCGATGATCGTGAGGAGGACCGAGATTTTCAATCCCGCGACGTCTTTCCCGCGCCCGAGCCCGAGCCCGAGCCCGCGCCCGGCCTTTGACTCTCAATCTCAGAATCTTTGGAATGCTCCACGCTAGGCGAGCCGGAGCATGGGTGCCGGCTGGAGAATCTCCGACCAGGCGGGGGCGGCGGTGCCGAGCATGGCGGTGAACTGCTCGACGAGAGCCGGGTCCCACTTTCCGCCTGCGGCTTCGCGGTGAAGCGTCGCCATTGCCGCCTCATGGGTGAGCGGGGCCGGGCGGTAGGCGCGATGGGAGGTGAGCGCGTCGTAGGCATCGACGACGGAGAGCAGCCGGACTTCGAAGGGGATTGCCTCGCCGCGAAGGCCGTCGGGGTAGCCGCGGCCATCGAACCGCTCGTGATGATGGCGGATGAGTTGGAGGGTCGATGCAAGCGTGGTGAGAGGACGGACCATCTCTTCGCCGATGACCGGATGGTCGATGACGCGCATGAATTCCTCTCGGGTGAGGGGTCCCTTCTTGTTGAGCAGACTCTCGGGAACGGCGATTTTTCCGACGTCGTGAAGCAATCCCGCGATTCGTATCCGATCGGCGTGCGCTGGAGAGAGTCCGACGTGAAGCGCAAACGTACGCGCGAGATCACCGACGCGTTGCGAGTGGCCGCGGGTGTAGTGATCCTTCGCCTCGAGGGCAAGAGCGAGAGCACAGATGACGTTCTGCGTCTGCTCGAGATCGGCATGATAGTCGCGGATTCGCAGCAGGGAGTGGATACGGGTCGTCAACTCGAGACGGTTGAGCGGATAGTTGATGAAGTCGTCCGCGCCGGCGACGATCGCTGCCTGGCGCAGCGCACGATTTCTCTGCGATGCGAGGACGATGACCGGCAGGCACTCCCATCGAGGATCAGCACGCAGGGTTCTGATGAGGGAAGTTCCGCTCTCGGAGCTGTCGAGGAAATCGAGCAGGACGATGTCACAGTCGGTGCGGCCAAGGATCTGGATCGCTTCGATGTTAGTGGTGGCGAGGAGCAGATCGACATTCGCTTCGGACAGAGCGGCGGTGACGAGCTCGCGGTTCATCGCGCTCTCGTCGACGCAGAGAATTCGTGTACGCGGTTCTTCGCGCGTCCTGATGTGACGTGCGGTGACGGGCCGAGGCTTCTCTTCTTCGAATGACGCCGCGAAGAGGCGGGCGAGCTCAGGGTTGAAGGCGCCTCGAGCGGCCTCTTCCATGATTCGTGTCAGCGCCTCGTTTTCCGTCTGCATCGTTTCGTGGTGAATCTCCTCGAACCGGTTGGCGATGCCGACGATCTGTGCCTCGAGTGGTATCTGGTCTCCGGCGAGGCCATCGGGGAAGCCCGAGCCATCCCACCGTTCGTGATGCCAGCGGACGATCGGAACGAACTGGCGGAAGGTCTTCATCGGTTCGAGGATGGACGCTCCCATGCGGGTGTGATCGGCGATGCGGCCCCGTTCCTCGTCGTTTGCCGGCGATGCGGTGAGGAGATGATCGGGAACTCCGATCATCCCGAGGTCGTGAAGAAGCGCTCCGCGAGTGACGACCTCCTTCTCTTCGGGTGAGAGTCCGAGCTTGTCGCAGAGCCGCGCCGAGTAGGAAGCGACCCGCTGGACATGGCCTGTCGTACGCGGATCCTTGCTCTCGAGCGCCGTATTGAGCGCCATGATGATGTTCTCGCTCGAGTCGAGCTCCTTGCGGAGATTTCGGATCCTGATGAGCGAGCGTATTCGCGTACGTAGCTCTTCGCGATTGATCGGTTTGGTGAGGAAGTCGTCGGCCCCGCTCTCGAGCGCGCGAATCTTGTCTTCAGTTCCGGTGAGAGCCGTCAGCATCAGGATCGGGATGGTGCGGCCAGCTGGCGAGCTCTTGATCAGGCGGCAGGCTTCGTAGCCATCCATGTTCGGCATCATCACGTCGAGGACGATGACGGACGGATTGTGCCGTGGATAGAGCGCAACGGCTTCCGCTCCGTCGCGGGCGAGCACGACCTCATAGCCCCAGGTGCAGAGGTACTCCTCGAGCAGTTGCAAATTCTGCTCGTTGTCGTCGACGGCGACGACTACGTCACGCTCGGCGCCGGTCGGCTCCGTGACTGCAATGGACATGAGGTCTGGATCCAGAACGAAAGTGATTATACGCGTCGTGACCCGAACATCTCTTCCTGCGCAGGAGGATAGATCAGCTGTCCGTCGCGAATCACCGCGATCGGATTCATCGCGTGGATTGCCGTCGATCCGGCCCCCAGGATGTGGATCACCTCGATTCCGCGATGTGCGAGCTCGTCGGCGAGGAGATTGCGATGGCATCGCCACGGCACCGCTTCCGCGCACATCACGGCGGTCGCTGTATCGCGTGCTGCGAGCGTGCTGACCGTCTGCTGAAAGGCCTGGGTGCTCATGTGATCGGCATAGGCGCGAAACTGATCGTTTCTCCAGCCTCTGTTCGGCGAGTCAAGAGCAGGACGCCGTCTTCCTCCCAGCTCTTCGAAGTGCAGGTAGACAATTCCGGCGGACTCCAGAGATGCGCGGAATGCTTCTCCCGTGAACTGAGGGTGTCTGCGGGATCCGGGGTAGCGGCGGATGTCGGCCAGGCACTCGATCGAGTGTTCCTTCAGCAGAGTCAGCAGCTCTTCGATGCTGCGGGTGGAATGGCCGATCGTGTAGATTCGATTCAACATACCGTCAGATGGCTTCCTATTACGCTGAACATGCCCAGCAGCTCAAGCGCGACCTTGCGGCGGAGATTCCGGTAGAGGCGCTCCGCGAGCTTCACCAGAAGCGACCACTACTGCACGTTCTGGTTGCGCTGGCGAACCTGTCTGCGCTGATTCTGAGCGCGGCTGCCATCATTCATTTTGACGTCTGGTATCTCTGGGTTCCGTTCGCGATCGTGGCCGGGTTCGCTGTCTTTAATTTCACGGTTCTCCTTCATGAGGTGGTACACCGTGCTGTACTGGCCGAGGCCGACGAGCGTCGATACCGAGTGCTCGGCCTGCTGTACGCGATGCCGAGCGGCATCTCAGCCTCCCAGTTCACGCGATGGCATCTGGACCATCACGCGGGACTCGGCTCCTACGAGGAAGATCCGAAGCGTCACTACCTCTCGCCGAAACGCAACGCCCGCTGGTTCAAGCTGCTGTACTTCACGCCGGCGCTGTTTCCGATCTACTTCCGGGCAGCTGCACGAGAGACGTCGAGTTACGAGCCGGCACTCCGATCTCGAATCGCCCGGGAGCGGCTGGCCACCGTCGCGTTCCAGCTCGCGATCCTCTTCATGATCGCCTGGCTGGGCGGCTGGTACGTTGCCTGGAAGCTTTACATCGTGCCGGTATTCTTCGTGTTTCCGGTCGCGTTTGCACTCAATCGCCTCGGGCAGCATTACGACATCGACCCGGCCGATCCGGCGAAGTGGTCGACCCTGGTCAAGGGCTCCTGGTTCTGGAATTCGGCCTACCTCTTCTCGAACTTCCATCTCGAGCACCACTACTTTCCGGGTGTGCCCTTTTACAATCTGCCGCGCCTGCAGAAGCTGCTGATGCCTTTTTACGAGAAGCGCGGCATCGTCGCACGCGGGTACGGTGAGCTGCTCTGGCGCTATCTGATTCTGAACCGCAAGCCTCACACGGACTGGGCCGACGATCAGCCGGTGCGTGACGCACTGCCGGTCGAGTAAGCCGCCCCGTTCCTGGCTCGAGTGTTCACGCGCTACCATGCGTGCAGACGATGATCGGACGGACGCTCTCTCACTACACGATTGAGGCTCGCCTTGGCAAAGGTGGAATGGGTGAGGTGTACCAGGCGCGCGACAGCCGTCTCGAGCGCGTCGTAGCGATCAAGACCCTTCCCGAGACTTCCGCCGACGATGACAGTGTCCGACGTTTTCTGAAGGAGGCGCGCGCCGCTTCATCCCTGAATCATCCCAACATCGTCACCGTTCATGCCATCGAGCAGGAAGACTCTCTCCATTACATCGTGATGGAGAAGATTGACGGCGTGCCTCTCTCTTCCGTCATCCGGGAGCCATTGAGTCTCGAGCGGTTCCTCGACATTGCTCTGCAGATCACGAGTGCGATGGGAGCCGCCCATGCCGCCGGAATCATTCATCGCGATCTCAAGCCGGCGAATGTGATGCTCACGAGCTCCGGTGTCGTCAAGGTCGTCGACTTCGGGCTCGCGCGTCTGATGCGGCCTGAGTCTTCCACGAGCCCGGAGGATGTGACACTCGAATGGAGCGGGTCGCTCACGCGGCCTGGTGCGGTGATGGGAACCATCGGCTACATGGCGCCGGAACAGGTCGAGGGTCAGAGAGCGACCGCACGTTCCGACGTATTCGCGCTCGGCGTCGTCTTCTACGAGGTACTGACCGGTAAGAGCGCGTTCAGGGCGAGCACACCCGCAGCGACCTTCGCTGCGATTCTCCGTGACTCACCACCGCCGCTGTCATCAGTCCGAGACGATCTTCCTCCGGCTCTGGAAAGCATTGTCGATCGCTGTCTCGCCAAGGATTCGGAGGCGCGTTTCGCCGATGCGGGCGAAATCCATGCGGCGCTGCTCGAACTGAGGCGCAGTCTGTTCGAGAGGCCGGCAGCGATCAGCCGGCGCCGCATCCCTCTGGTTGGAACAGGCATCGTTGCAGTGCTGATCGTCGGGATTCTTGCCGCGCTCTGGTGGCGGCACGATTCAAAGGTTCGATGGGCGAGGAATGTCGCGCCGGGCGAGATCGAGCGGCTGATGGATAGTGAAGACCCCGTCGCCGCCTTCCTGCTCGCGAAGCGCGCGAAGGCCATAGCACCTGACGACTCACAGGTTCAACAGGCGTGGACGAACCTGATGTATCCGATGACGATCGAGAGCGAGCCGCCCGGCGCAGAGGTGGAGATCCGTTCCTACCGCGGCGATGCCGAGTCACCGTGGGTTTCCCTCGGCCGGACTCCCCTCCGTTCCGTCGATCTCCCCTTTCCGATGGTCCGTTATCGCGTCACGCTCGACGGCTACGTCGCGAGCGAGACCGCTCCGGTATTCGATGGTGAAGAGTGGCTCTTCCGGCTTTACCGGCCGGATCAGACTCCTGCGCGAATGGTTCCCGTGGGGGGCGGCTCCTCCACATTCGCTGGAAAGACGGTCACTCTGCCTGACTTCTGGATCGATCAGTACGAAGTCACCAACGCCGAGTTCAAGGCGTTCGTCGACGCGGGTGGGTACGGGCGGCGTGAGCTCTGGAAACATCCTTTCACTCGAGATGGGACGCCGATCTCGTGGGAGGAGGCGGTCAGCGAATTCGTCGATCAGACCGGACAGCCAGGGCCGGCCGGGTGGGAGCTCGGCAGTTTTACCGAAGGTCAGGACAGCCATCCCGTCGAGGGAATCAGCTGGTATGAAGCGGTCGCGTATGCAGACTTCGCCGGCAAGAGTCTGCCGACCGTCTTCCACTGGAAACGCGCCGCCGTGAACGACGGGATCTTCTCCGACGTGCTCACGCTGAGCAACTTCGAAGGTCAGGGGGCCGTGCCGGTGGGGTCCCTCGGAGGTCTGGGTAACTGGGGTACATACGACATGGCTGGGAACGTCAAGGAGTGGTGCCTCAATGCCGTCGACCAGCGTCGCTACGCGCTCGGCGGCTCGTGGCTCGATCCCGGTTACTCATACGTCGACCACGATGCTCAGGACCCGCTGACACGCAGACCGGGCTACGGCATGCGGCTGATGGCGGTCGCAGAGCCGATTCCCAACGACCTGAAGGAAGATGTCAGTCCCGAGAGCTTCGAAATCCCTCCGCCGGCGGATGACGCCACCTTCCGGCTGATCGCGGGCGCATTCGCATATGACCCGATTCCGCTCAACGAGCGCACCGAGGAGACAGACGATACGCATGATGGCTGGCGGAAAGAGCGGGTTTCATTCGACGCTGCATACGGTGGCGAACGGATCACGGCTTACCTCTTCATCCCGAAAAACGCGCAGCCTCCTTACCAGACGATCGTCTACTTTCCGGGCAGCGACGCGATCTTCATGAAGTCGAGCCGGCATCTCTGGCTCCGTATGGTCGAGTTCTACATCCGCAGCGGACGAGTGCTGGTCTTCCCCATCTACAAAGGGACGTATGAGCGTCAGGTAGCGCCACCGCAGGGACAGAATGCGTTGCGCGATCTGCGGATCCAGCACGTGAAAGACATCGGAAGGACTCTCGACTACCTCCAGGCGAGAAGCGACATCGACAGGGAGAGGATCGCCTTTCACGGTCTGAGTCTCGGCGCGAGTGTGGGAACGCTGGCCACGACCCTCGAGACCCGGTTCCGATCATCGGTTCTGTTCGGCACCGGCTTCTATCCAGCCTACTTCACACCGGACCGGCCGCCAGAGACCCAGCCGCACCATTTCCTGCCGAGGATGCAGGTGCCGACGCTGTTTATCGGCGGCCGCTACGACTTCCAGATTCCGGTCGATTCGGCCCAGAAGCCGTTCTTCGACAGGATTGGAACATCGAACAAGAAGCATGTGGTGTTCGACGGAGGGCACGTCCCCACTCAGTTCAACGACGTGATCAAAGAGATCCTCGCATGGACCGATCAGTGGATGGGACCTGTGCGGAGGGCGGCGCCGCAGTGAGCCCGAGTCGTTTTTCAATCTTGGACGCAGCCGCACTCAAAAAGTTCGAGCGGCAGGAGTAGCGCGCATCTCACGTTAGAATCGAAGTATGCGGAGCCTGGTGGGAATCGTTCTCGTTGCTCTGGCAACCATCGTCGGGTTTATCGGCACACCTGCCGCGGCGCAGACTGAGTCGACGTCATCAGCCGTGGTGATGACCAATGCTTACGATGCGTTTGGTTCTGTAAGAAAGGGACTCAGACACGATTTCGGTTTCTCGTCGGTTATCGAATACAGAGGCAACACGATCTTGTTCGACGCGGGAACCGATGCCAGAGTATTCGAAAGCAATCTCAGATCGCTGAGGATTGACTTGAGAGAGGTCGATATTGCGATCGTCTCGCATGGTCATTATGACCATATCGGCGGTTTCGACTACCTGTTGAGCGTCAACCCGAAAGTCAGGATTTACGCCCCAAGCGATTTTTTTTCGCTTGGTTCACCGAGCCGATTTCCTTTTCGTGAAACCGAGCCGAATGTTGCCAGAGCACTGCCCAAAGAGATGCAGTACTTCGGCGGCGAGAGCGTAGTTGAAGGGATGCTGACCGTGCCCACGGGCAGGTTCTGGAACTCCGATGTCGAATACCTGACCGAAGCAAAAGAAGTCCTGCCCGGCGTGACGATCATTCCGACGACTTCCAGGCTGATGGGGACATTCATCAGATATCCGCCTTTCGAAGAGAATCCGCAGTTCATCGGCATGCCGGAACTATCTCTTTCGCTTGCCACGGAAGAAGGCGAAATAGTGATTGCCGGTTGCTCGCACGCCACGATCGAAACCATCGTGCAGGAAGTAAGAAAAGTTCGCAAAGGAAAGATTCATCTCGTTGTTGGCGGCTTTCACCTGATCCCATACGATCGGGAATACATCGAGGCTCTAGCGAAGCGAATGAAGGAAGAATACGAAGTTGAATCCGTCGCTCCGGCTCATTGCACCGGACACCTGGGGTTTTCGATTTTTCAGAAAGTCTTCGGCAACAAGTATGTATTTTTCGGACTCGGAGAAAGAATCAAGACCATCGGGTCAGACCCGAAAAATGAAGAACGCAGCTCACTCCAGCTCCGATGATCTCGAGATGCACTGTACGTTCTGCGAGCGGACGACGCACAGCCATGGGCATTTAGGTACCCGGGGATGTCCGCCGTGCCTCGCAGCAAGCTGCTCGCCGAGATCGACAGACGCGACCTCATTGCGTCGCCAGGAATCGCGTCACCAGCACTGACACCGCGGGCGCCGACTCGACCGCGTGCGCGACATTCGGCTCGAGGAGGACGACGACGCCGGGGGTGAGCGCGATCCGCTCGCCGCCATCGACGACGAGAGTACCCTCACCGCTGATGCACTGGATCGAGACCGCCTCCTTCGCCTGGTGCGTCGTGAGCGGCTTGCCGTTACGCAGAGTGATCTGCATCAACTGCGTCCATGCCCCCTGATGCAGCTTGCTGACTTCCTGGTCGGGTCCCTCCCCGATGGTGGTTGTGAGGTGAACTTGCATCGGGCCCTCCGCTGCGATCGGAATCGCCAGAAGAGCTCCAAGCAGAAACGCGGCCATCGTCCATCTCGTCATTTCATCTCCCATTGCCGACGTGCGGCGGAAGACATTGTGAGGGCGGCCGCCCGGCGCGCGCATGACGCTTGTCAGCCGAGACAGAGAATCTTTCTGGAACAGGCGTGGAGCAGCGGGATTTTCAATCGCGCGTGTCTTCTCGACGTGACGCCCTCGCCAAACGGGAGATTTGTCGCCCCTCTCCCCGCGAATTTAGCGGGGAGAGGGTGGCCCTGAGCGAAGCCGAAGGGCCGGGTGAGGGGCTGCGAACTCTGCCACACACAAGCAAGATGCAGGTGCTGGGCGGGTTCGCCCCCCTCATCCGCCTTCGGCACCTTCTCCCCCCCGCAAAAAGCGCGGGGGGGGAGAAGGGCAACGGTGGCATGGGCAAGGGAGGACCGACAGAGGGGCAGATTGTGAGGTGCGCTTTGGCGCACAACGGACTCACGTTCTTCTCCTCAGCCCGCCGTCCTTGGATCAGGATGACAGCCTAACGCTGCCGGCCGTGCCGGCTAGGCCAGATTCTTGAGCGCCTTTTCCATCCGGCGGATTCCTTCCGCGGCCTCGTCCATCGAGAGATTGAGCGGCGGACGGAAACGGGCCGACCGGTGTCCAGAGGAGAGCACCATGACGTCGTGACCCATGAAGGACTTGAGTGCGGCGTCACGAATCTCGCCGCTCGGCAGATCGAACGCCGTCATCAGCCCGCGGCCTCGCACGTTGGAGACGAGATTCGGGTACTCGTTCTGGAAGCGTTCGAGCTCACCCATGAAGTACGCGCCGACTTTCGCAGCATTGTCGACGAGGCCATCTTCCTCGATGATCTCGAAATAGCGCTGTGAACGGACCATGTCGGTCAGATTGCCCCCCCAGGTCGAATTGATCCGCGAGGAGACGGTGAAGACGTTCTCGTCGATCTCGAAGATCCGATCGTTCGAGGTGAAACCGCACACCTGCGTCTTCTTTCCGAAGCAGAACATGTCGGGCTCGATGCCGTAGTGCTGGAAGGCCCACATCTTTCCGGTAATGCCGACGCCGGACTGCACCTCGTCGAAGATCAGCAGCATCTCGTTCTCGTCGCAGAGCTGGCGGATCGCCCGGAAGAACTCGGGACGGAAGTGGTTGTCGCCGCCTTCCCCCTGGATCGGCTCCATGATCAATGCGGCGATCTCGTCCTTGCGGTCCTTCAGGAACTGCTGTGCCTGTTCGAGTGTGACTTCCTCCCGTTTCGCGGCGTCGGCGAGCGACTCCTCGGTCAGAGGGAAGCGAAGCTTGGGGCTGTCGATCCGTGGCCAGTCGAACTTCGGGAAGTACTGGGTCTTGCGTGGATCGGCAGTGTTGGTGAGGGAAAGGGTATAGCCACTGCGGCCGTGGAAGCTTTCACGCAGGTGCATCACCTGCATCCCCTTTTCTTCCTTGTATCCCTTCTTGAAGTTTTTCCGGACCTTCCAGTCGAACGCTGCCTTGATCGCGTTCTCGATCGACAGCGAGCCACCCTCCACGAAGAACAGATGCCTGTTCATCGTCGGCGGCATTGCGATGCGAGCGAAGGTCTCGACGAACTCGGCCATATAAGTCGTGTAGATGTCCGAATTCGCCGGCTTGTTCAGCGAGGCGTCCGCAATCCGCTCGCGGAACTCGGGGTTGTCCATCTTCGGGTGGTTGTAGCCGACCGGCGTCGAAGCGAAGTTCGTGAAGAAGTCGAGCACCTTCCTGCCGCGGCGGGCGTCGAACAGCCACGATCCCTGCGACTTTCTGAGATCCATGACGATTTCGTAACCGTCCGCGAGCATGTGACGAGACAGTACGTTGTGGACCTCGGAGGGCTGGACATGGATGCGACGGTCTGTGATGGCAGGGATCGACATGGAGGCTCCTTCAAGCGGTTGTGAGGACTGCTCGGCCGGGGAACTGGGGCCGAAGATGGGATTCTATACCGGGTTCGAGAGGCGGCTTGTGAGGGGCAGGGGGGCGGTGGGTGTGTTACATGTCACCGACGCTCCGGCTGCGGGCGGCACGCATCTGGTTGCTGTGTGGCTGCCGAAAAGCCGGGCTCGGGCGCGGGCTCGGGCGCGGGCCCGGGGTGCCCGGTCGAGGATGATCGTGACGAGGAACGCGGTCCTAGTCGCCGAAAGCCCGTTTACGCAGTCGTGCTCGCAGGAGATCGCCGCATGACTCACAACACTTCGACAGCGCCATCCCCGGGCCCGAGCCCGCGCCCGAGCCCGGTTTTTGACTCGCAAACCGTTCTCGTTCTGCAGCATCACATCCCCTCTCCCGGCACCTTGTGATACAAGAAGCAGCCATGAAAGAGATTGTCATTCTCGGCGCCGCACGCACGCCGATCGGTTCGTTTCTGGGCACGCTCTCGTCTCTGCCGGCTCCGCGGCTCGGGGCGATTGCGATCAAGAAGGCGCTGGAGAATGCCGGCGTCTCTCCCGAGCAGGTCGAACAGGTGATCATGGGAAACGTCCTGCAGGCTGGTGTCGGGCAGGCCCCCGCACGACAGGCGGGGATTTACGCCGGGATCCCGGTGGGCGCGGGCGCCGTCACCGTGAATAAAGTTTGCGGCTCGGGGATGAAGTCGGTGATGTATGCCGCGAACGACATCCGTTGTGGGGACTACGAGGTCGCGGTCGCCGGCGGGATGGAGTCGATGTCGAACGCTCCCTACATCCTGCCGCAGGCGCGCTCCGGTTACCGGATGGGGAACGGGAAACTCGTCGACGTGATGATCCACGATGGCCTCTGGGATCCGTACGGCGACAAGCACATGGGGAACTGCGCCGAGGCGTGTGTGTCGAAGTACTCGTTCACGAGGGAGCAGCAGGACGAGTACTCGCTGGAGTCGTACCGGCGTGCCCAGGATGCGATCAAGAGCGGCAAGTTCAAGGACGAGATCGCGGTGGTCGAGATCGAGACGAAGAAGGGGACGTCAGTGGTCGTCGACGACGAAGAACCGTTCTCCGCGCCGCTCGACAAGATGGGGAAGCTGAAGCCGGCGTTTCTCAAGGAAGGCGGGACGGTCACGGCCGCGAACGCATCGAAAATCAATGACGGAGCCGCCGCGCTCGTGGTGACATCGGCCGAGTTCGCTGAGCGCAACTCGCTCACGCCGATTGCGCGAATCATTGCGCAATCGACGGCGGCCCAGGAGCCCGAGTGGTTCACCACCGCGCCGGCAAAAGCGATCGATCTGGTTCTGAAGCGCGCGAAGATGACCGTTGAAGACATCGATCTGTTCGAAGTGAACGAGGCCTTCGCCGCCGTGGCGCTTGCAGCGATGAAGGACGTGAACATTCCGCACGACCGCATCAATGTGATGGGGGGAGCGGTTGCGCTCGGTCATCCGATCGGCGCCAGCGGGGCCCGTATTCTCGTCACGCTGATCAATGCCCTTCGCGCGCGTGGCGCGAAACGCGGGCTCGCGGCGATCTGCATCGGCGGCGGCGAAGCGGGGGCGATGATCGTCGAGGTGGCGTAGAGGCGCCCGATTCGAGAGTCAAAGACCGGGCGCGGGCGCGGGCGCGGGCTCGGGCTCGGGAAAAAGGGTGAACCCTTTGCACTTCGCGCCCAACCCCTGCCTATCATCCCGAGCCGCCCAAGCCCCGGCCCTCGGGGCTACGGCGGCTCAGGATGACAGGTAGGTTAGGCTCCGAGGGGCCTTCGCTCCTCTACGCCAGCAGCGCAGCCAATCCCGCCATGTCCGGCACTTCGTGTGTCGGCGCGCCTCCCGGCATCGGGTCGTGGCCGCGCCGGTTCACCCACGCGGTGGGGATGCCGAGCGCGTTGGCCGGGATGATGTCGTGGAAGGCGCTTTGCGCGGCATGGAGCCAGCGGGCGTCGCCGACTTTTTCTTTCGCGCGCAGAAAGTGTGCTGACGCCGGCTTGTAAGACTTGACCTGTTCGGCGGTGATCACGAAGTCGAAGTCGACCGTGAAGTGGCGGCGGGTTGCGGCGAGGAGGTCGTCATCGACGTTCGAGAGGATTGCGATGCGGTAGCCGGCGTTGCGGATTCTCTCGAGGGCGGCGTTCGTGTCTGCGAAGGGTTTCCATGAAGGCACGGACGTGACGAGAAACGTCCCGCGCTCGAAGTCGAGACGCCAGCCGAGTGCGTGCGCGACGCGGGCGGCGCTTTCGGTGAGAACGTCGCGGTAGAGGCGGAAGCTCTCGCGCTCGACGACTCGCTCGACCACTGAGTAGGCGCGGAGAACCTCGTCCTGACGCAACTCGATGCCGTCCTCGCGAGCGGCACGGATGAAGGCTTCCGCGATCCCGCTCTCCCAGTCGATCAGGGTTCCGTAGCAGTCAAAGGTGACGACGTCGAACGAGCGAGCCATTGAAGTTTCCCCCTTGAACATGACCCATATCACAAAATTGGCATTATGCTCGTGCTACACCATTACCGATCGTTGTACCGTCCGGGGTTCTGCCATGAATGACGCCCGAAACCTTCGCACCTCTGAGCGATTTCTGCTCGCGCCGCCGCTGGTCGCAAGATTCGGCTCCGTCCCGGTCGTGATCTGCGACATCTCGGAACGAGGCGCGCGCTTCCGACATGACCGCCCGATGCAGACGGGCCTCAAGTCGCTGCTGCACGTGGCGGTCGAGGGCGGAGGACCTCCGGTCGCGATCGAGGGAGTCGTGGTCTGGAGCGAGGCCGACGTTACGGCGCCGGGCCGCTTCATTTCAGGCGTTCGCACCTATGCCGAGCCGGAGACAGTTCGCTCAGTCATCTCCGATCTAAAGGCGAGGAACCGGACGAGTCGTATCGAGGAACTGCGAGCCAACGATCGCTTTCTTCTTGGGCCTTCGCTCGAAGGGAAACTGGGCGACTCCGAAGTGCTGATCGAGAACCTGTCTGCGCGAGGCAGTCGCGTCGAATCGGCAGTTGAGATCGTGCCGGGGACCGTAACCACCCTTCGATTCACGCTCCCGGGCGTTGGTCTTCAGGTCGCCGTACCGGTGCGTGTGGTCTGGTCATCGGTCAAGGCGATCACAGGGAGAGATGGCCGCTCCTATCGAGCCGGCCTGGCCGTATCCGACCGCGCCGAACTGGTCCGTCTTGCAATCGGACACCTGTGTGAGTCAGGCCAGGCGCAGCTCGACACGCAATCACTCCGCCTGAAGCTGAGAATTTTCAAAGCGCGCGCCCGTGAGCTTGCCTCCTCCTGCAGCGAGATCGAAGCGTCGGGTATCCCGGCCGAGCAGTACCTGCTCGTGCAGGGAGTCCGCGAAGAGCTCCGCCTCAACCCTGAAGAATCGGTGCACTGGTACCGCCGTGCGCGGCTCATGATTCTCGATCCGGCAATGCGGTCGGTCGCCCCGGCGATCGCCAGTCATCCGGATGCCCTCGCGGTGTGGGAGTACCTCGATCGCAGCGTCGATGCGACGATCGTAGGGCGCGTGTTCGAATTGCACTGACTTCAGGTGCCGGCGCCAGATTTCTGGTCGACGCTCGTTTCGATCACGGCCGCGGCGTTTCTCACCATCCCCGCGAGTTTCGCCCGTTTCACCGCGCTCCGGCGGAAGAGTGTGGAGAAGTCGGCCTGTGAAAAACGGAGCAGGTCGGTCAGTGGTGTGGCGCGGTACTCATCCCGCGGACTGAAGGCAGGATGGGTCTCGGGCGGCCGGCGGTTCCAGGGACAGACCTCCTGACAGATGTCGCAGCCGAATGCGTTTCCTGTCAGACGTTCCGCCACCGCTTCATCGAGCGGTCCGCGCTGTTCAATTGTCGCGTGACTGATGCAGAGCGCCGAGTCGATGGTCCGGTCCGGAAGGATCGCGTCCGTCGGACAGGCGTCGAGACAGCGCGTGCAGGTGCCGCAGCGATCGCTGACGAGAGTCGCGTCGATGTCGTTCTCCAGGCTGGTGAGCAGCGTTCCGATGAAGAAGTACGAGCCGTCTTCTTCGTGAATCAGCATCCCGTTCTTTCCGATCCACCCGAGCCCTGCCTGGGCTGCGAGCGAACGATCGGAGAGGGGACCGGTGTCTACGTATCGCCACGTTCTGATGCCGTCGAGCGCGGCTTCGAATTTCCGGAGGATGCGCTCGAGGACGTCGTGGTAGTCGTCGCCGAGGGCGTAGCGGGAGAGGTGGTGACTCAGAGCGCCATCGGGTGCGTCGGGACGGTTGGGGGAGTAGGGAACGAGAATGACGACGACTGATTTCGCCCAGGGATAACGCGCGGCCGGATCGTCACGGATTGCTGCGCTCTTCTCGAGGTAGCGCATCGTGGCGTGGTGGCCGCGGTCGAGCCAGACGCGTGTGAGCGCGGCGTGGGTGTCCTCGAGGTTACTGGCGCCGAGACGTGTGACGCCCTCTTCCCGCGCGATCTGCTCGAGGCGCATCCACACTTCGGAAAGGCGTGTCGTCTCCATCACGAGTCGCTAGCAGCACGATGATGCCGCGCGTTATTCCGTACGGAGAACGAAGGTCGCGAGCTCGGGCTTACAGAGAATACGGAGCGGCGGGATCGCACCGACTCCGCGACTGACGTACATGAGCACTCCCCCGTTGCGGTGGAATCCGCTGGCGTAGCGCCCCTCGTGCTTCGAGGGGACGACGACGGAACCAAAGAAGGGGAAGCGGATCTGTCCGCCGTGCGTGTGTCCGCAGACCAGCAGGTCGATCCTGCGGTCGGACAGCTGGTCGATGATGTCGGGGTGATGGCTGAGTCCGATGCGGGGTGTCTGCGCATCAATCTGGCGGAAGGCAGCGTCGGGATCGGGCTCGCCGCGGTACACCTCGTCGATTCCGACCAGGGCGATCGCATCGGAGCCTCGCCGAATCTCTACGGAGCGATTGATGACGAAATTCACGCCGCGGACCGTCATCGCTGCAATCACACCATCCGCATTTGCCCAGTAGTCATGATTGCCGAGTACGGCGTGGAGGCCATCCGGTGCGGCCAGGTCAGTCAGGAGAACCTCGGCCATCAGCGGGATGTGGCGTTCCCACGAGACGAAATCACCGCCGAGAAGTACCAGGTCGGGTTCGAACAACATCGTCTGCGCCACGATCTCCCGGTAAAGCCCGCGCCGCATGAATGACGCGACGTGCGTGTCGGTGATGAAGGCGATGCGATAGCCGTCGAACGCCGCAGGCAGTCCTCGCACCGCTACTTCGTGTTTCGTGACCTCGATGTCATAGACGTCGTTGTGCGCTCCCCATTTCCGGAGGGTCGCGAAGGGGACGTGCGCTTTCCTCAGCTTGACGATCTCGGACGGCAGCGTGCGCGTGCCCTGCACCGGCGCAGTACCTCTGAGGAGCTGAAACAGACGGCCGACGATCCAATACAACCCTACCGACGCAGCGAAGAAAAGCCAGATTGCTCCGATCGTCGCGAACACCGTCGTGGAGAACAGCGGCTCGAGCTGGTCAGGTGTGATGCGATCAGCAAACTCGGTCCGCCCGAGCGTCCGCAGCACTCTGTGAAGGGGCCAGAAAAGAAGTGTCAGAAAGAGGAGCAGAGGAGGGGTAGCCCAGAGAAGCCAGGAGCGAGGGTTGTGCTCCTCCACATGGCTGCCGAACACGAGCCGGTTCGCCACGAAGAAAAACATTCTCGCGTCTCCGAAGAGCGCAAGGATCAGGAGAATCGCGAAGAGTAGTTCGAGCATTGGTGAGTCGGTTCCTCGGGGTTCCTCGGGGTTCCTCGGAGTTCCTCGGATTCTTCTGATCCGAGAATCTGGGAATCCTAGTCGTCTTTCAATCTTGTCTCCGTGGGTGAATCTCTGTGTCCCCAGTGTCCTCTGTGGTGAATCGACCAGAGAGAGCCCACGCTCTGCCTGCGGCGTTACGGAGTACGCAGCTTGCCGGGCCCCTCGCATGCCCGCCCACCCGCCCGCTCGGGGTGACATCTTGGGTGACGTCTTGGGTGACATCTGTCAGATGCTGAAGGGCCACTACCAAACTCCGAGGAACCGAGGAACCCCGAGGAACTCCGAGGAACTCCGAGGAACCCGAGGAACTCCGAGGAACCCGAGGAACCCCGAGGAACCCGAGGAACCCCGAGGAACTCCGAGGAACTCCGAGGAACTGCTTCTCACCCCAGCCGCTCGAGAATCGGCCGGATGCTCGAATCGCGAATACGAATCGTGCCGAGGGTTTCCGCGGTTTTGACGGTGCCGTGATCGTCGGACCCTCCGGTGGCGAGCACGCCGCGGAAACGGGCGAGATGTGAGTAGCGTTCCCGCTCGGCGGGAGAGGCGTCGGGATGAAGAACTTCGATGCCGTCGACTCCGAGGTCGAGGAGTCGGGGAACGAGGCGCTCGTGATCGGGATAGAGAGTGGGATGCGCGATCGAGGTGAGGCCGCCGGCGGCGCGAATCAGGTTCACCGCATCCTCGACACGGAACCGTTCCTTCGGGACATAGGCCGGTTTGCCTGTGCCGAGCAGCAGGTCGAAGGCTTCCGTCACCGAGGAGACGTGACCCGCCTCGACGAGAGCACGCGCGACGTGGGGCCGGCCGAGAGCTCCGCCGGCTGCGAGCTGATCGACGCGTTCACGGCTGACGGGATAGCCGAGCTCGCGCAGTTTCTCGACGATCGCATGGCCGCGCCGTTCCCGCGTTACGCGAAAGGCCGCGAGGCGTCGCTCGATCGGCTCATTGAGAGGATCGAAAGAGTAGGCGAGGACGTGTACGTCGATTCCATCGAGCTCGCAGGAGAGCTCGATGGCGGGAACCAGGGTCACTCCGCGTTCATCCGCGTAGTCTCTGATCTCGAAGTATGCCGCGAGGTTGTCGTGATCGCTGATGGCCACGATCTCGATCCCGTAGTGAAGAGCGATGTCGATGACCTCGAGCGGCAGGCGAGTGCCATCAGAGTGCACCGTATGAGTATGCAGATCGGCGTAGCGCATGTGCTGCGAGGATACCGCGACCTCGAGCCGGGAGTGAATCGAGCGCGAGCCGCCGGTGGCGATACCGGCGGCCTCGCGACTCAGAGCGTCAGGCGCGACCCGCGGAGAGCTCGCCGCTCACGGCTTGATCTTCTTCGCGAGGGTGATGCGAGCGCTTTTGACGTTGGCCTTGACCGATTTCTTCGCGGCGGCACCGGCGGATGCAGCGGCCTTCTTGAGAGCCTTGACCTTCGGCTTCGCAGCTTTAGCCACAGCTTTGACGGTCGGAGCGGTGGCTTTCTTGAGAGCCTTGATTTTCGGCTTCATCACCTTGTTTACCGCTTTGATCGTCGGCTTCGCAGCTTTCTTTGCATTCGAGATACCGTCTTCGACGGCATTGGTCACCTTCTTGACCACTTTCTTTGCGTCTTTCTTCACGGTCTTCATTTTGAGGGCCATAGTTGCCTCCTAATCGTTGGCCGAGAATGTAGCACCCTTTGTACTCGGTGCGCACAACCAACCGTCGAACGCGGTGCAAATCGTGTGCGTGGTCTCACGCCGTCGGCATCTCGCGAGGCGCCAGTTCGTCGACGACTCGACGACAACGGGCACAGAGATCATCCTCGCCGGCTGCATCGTCTCGATACTGCCAGCAGCGATCGCACCGATTGCCACGTGCTTTTCTCCACACGATGCCGACGCGTCCGAATCCCTCGATGTCGACGATATCCGCGACGCTCTCATCGAACGGCGCTACGTCGACGTGCGAGACGATGAAGAGCTTCGCGAGGTCGATCTGCTGTTCGTCGATCTCGCCGTACAGCACGATGTCCGCTTCGAGCGACTTGCCGATCTCACGGGCTGCGCGCGCGCGCTCCAGAACCTTGTTCACCGCCTCGCGCAGGCGGAGCAGTCGCGCCCAGGACGCCTCCTCGCCTTCCTGAAGCGCCGGCGCGAGATCATGGAATCGCGTGAGATGCACGGAATCCTCTTTCTCTCCCGGCATCGCCTCGTAGATCTCGTCGGCCGTGAACGAGAGCACCGGCGCGACGATCCCGACGAGGCCGCGGAGCACGTGATACATCGCGGTCTGGGCGCTGCGACGCTCGCGCGATGTCAGCGCGTCGCAGTACATCGTGTCCTTGCTCACGTCGACGTAAACCGCCGAAACATCGACAGTGCAGAGGTCGAGTACGCGGTGATAGACGGTATGGAACTCGTATTCGTCATACGCCTGGCGGCAGCGCTGAACCGCGCGCGCAGCTCGATCGAGGACCCAGCGGTCGATCGGCAGCAGCTCGGCGAGAGGGATCGCGTCGGTCGCCGGATCGAAGTCACTCAGGTTCGCTAGCAGGTACCGGGCGGTATTGCGGATCTTCAGGTACCCTTCCGCAATCCGCGACATGATCTCCTTGCCGACGGCGAGATCGTCGCGGTAATCCATCATCGCGACCCAGAGGCGAAGCATGTCGGCGCCGTTCTGTTTGATCACGTCCTGCGGCGCGACGACGTTGCCGAGAGACTTCGACATCTTCCGGCCCTTCTCGTCGACGACGAAACCGTGGGTGATCACCTGTTCGTACGGAGCACCTCCTTCGACCGCCGCGCCGACCAGAAGCGAAGACTGAAACCAGCCGCGATGCTGATCGTGTCCTTCGACGTAAAGAGCCGCCGGCCACGTCAGCTCTTCGCGTGTACGCAACACCGCGACATGCGAGCAGCCGGAGTCGAACCAGACGTCGAGGATGTCCATCTCCTTTCGCCAGGATCCGGCGCCACAACCGCAGGAGTGGCCTTCCGGGAGGAAGTCCGATGCCGGTCGTTCGTACCACGCATCGGCCCCTTCGGTTCGGAACAACGCCGTCACCCGCTCGAAGAACTCGGGTGAGGTCACCGTCTCGTTGCAGCCTTCGCAGTAGAGCACCGTGATCGGCACTCCCCACAGCCGCTGGCGCGAGATGCACCAGTCAGGACGGTTCTCGACCATTCCGTGGATGCGCTCCTGCCCCCAGGATGGCACCCAGCTGACCTTCCGCACCTCTTCGATGGCTCGACCCCTCAGAGTGTCCTCAGAACCAGCTAGTGCCGTGTCCATCGAGACGAACCACTGCTCGGTCGCACGGAAGATGATCGGGTTCTTGCAGCGCCAGCAGTGAGGGTAGGAGTGCGCGATCGTCTCCGACGCGAGCAGTGCACCGCTCTCACGCAGGTGTTCGACGATGAGCGGGTTCGCCTTGAAGACGTGCATTCCGGCCCAGAAGGGGACGTCGGCCGTGAACTCGCCGCGATGGTTGACCGGCGTGTAGATCTCGAAGCCATAACGGCGGCCGGTGAGGAAATCGTCGGCACCGTGGCCCGGAGCCGTGTGCACCAGCCCCGTGCCCTGTTCGAGCGTCACATAGTCGCCGGTGACGAGGATCCCCTCCCTCTTTACGAACGGATGGCGATAGCGAAGGTGCTCGAGAGCCGAGCCCTTGAAGACTTTGCCGGTCTTGTAGTCGGTCCAGCCAAAGGACTTCGTGACGCGTGTGACGAGCTCGGAGGCGATCAGGTGATTCGCACCATCATGTTCGACGACGGTGTAGTCGATGTCCGGATGCACCGCGATCGCGAGGTTGGCCGGCAGCGTCCATGGTGTCGTCGTCCAGATGACGGCGTAGACAGGCTTTTCGATCGGCAGGTCGAGTGAGACGACTGCCTCGTCGACGAGCCGGAAGCGAACATAGACCGACGGCGACGAGTGTTCCTCGTATTCGACCTCGGCCTCTGCGAGGGCCGACTGGTCGTACGTGCACCAGTGGACCGGCTTCAGCCCCTTGTACACCGCACCCGTCTGGAAGAAACGGCCCAGCGCTCCGACGATATCGGCTTCGTAGTCGAACGACATCGTCGTGTAGGGATGATCCCAGTCGCCGAAGACGCCGAGGCGGACGAAGTCTTCGCGCTGGACGTCCACGTACTTCGCTGCGAACTGGCGGCACGCGCGGCGGAAGTCTGCAGCGCTCAAGTCGCGCTTCTTCGAGCCGAGCTCCTTGTCGACGGCGTGCTCGATCGGCAGACCATGACAATCCCAGCCGGGTACGTATGGCGAGTCGAAGCCCGACATCGTCTTCGATTTGACGATGATGTCCTTCAGGATTTTGTTGAGTGCGTGGCCGATGTGGATCTTGCCGTTCGCGTACGGCGGTCCGTCATGAAGCACGAACTTCGGCTTCCCTGCGCTTGCCTCGCGGATCCGTCCATACAGTCCCATTCCCCGCCATTTCTCGAGCCGGATCGGCTCGTTCTGCGGGAGGTTCGCCTTCATGGCGAATGAGGTCTGTGGCAGATTGAGGGTCTTCTTGTAATCGCTGCTGTCGGCCATGGGACGCGCAACCTAGCAGTGAGGGGTCCGCATTTCAAGCCGGGCCCCGGAAGGGGGCCAGCGCCGGGGCGCCAGCCCGCCAGCCTCGGCTCTACATCCCGCCGGCAGTCAGGCTGTTCGGTGCGTTGATACGGAGTTTCTGGCCGATGCTGAGAATCGAGTCGGAGGGAAGGGCGTTCAGCTCGCGCAGTTCGCTGACAGTGAGTCCGTTCTGTTTCGCGATCGAAAAGAGCGTGTCGCCCTTGCGAACCGCGTAGAAAACGTCCTTGTGCTCGCTGTGGGCGAGCAGTGTTCCGAGCTCGCGTGCTCGAACGGGCAGAACGATCGGGTCGCCGGCGCGGAGGCTCGCTGGCGACTTGACGTTGTTCATGGCCAGCAGCGTCTCCGGTTTCGTGTTCACGGCACGCGCGAGACGTTCGACGGAGTCGCCCTTTCGCAAAGTGAAGGTGGCGTACTGAAGATGCGCATCCCCCTGATGAAGAGTGTCAGCGTACGCGGCCAGAGTTGCAGCCGCTTTGGAGGGAACGTGCACGATTCCGCGCCCCGGCGGCACGACGCCGCGGCGGAGAGCGGGATTGAGCGTCTGCAGTTGCGTCTCGTCGAGACCGATCGCCTCGGCAATGTGAGCCAGCGACACCGGGCCTGCGACCTCGACACCGCGCAGATCACGCTCCCGCGGCTCACCGAGCTCGAACCCATAGGACTGCGGGTCACTCGCGATGATGATCGTCGCGTAGAACGTCGGAACGTATCCGCGAGTTTCCTTCGGAAGGAGGCCCTTGTCGACGAGTTCCCAGAAAGTCTTCGCACCTGAAGCTTCCATGGTCCGGCGTACGCGGCCGGGGCCGCAGTTGTACGCCGCGAGCGCGAGCGGCCAGTCGCCGAACATCCGGTGCAGATCCTTGAGATAGCGGATCGCGGCGCGCGTCGAAATCTCCGGGTCCGCACGCTCATCGAGCCACCAGTCGACGCGCATCCCGTACTCACGCGCGGTCGGCGGCATGAACTGCCAGAGTCCGTGTGCGCCTGCACGGGAAGTCAGGGTCGGGACATAGCCGCTCTCGATGAGTGGCAGATAGGCCAGACCTTTCGGAAGATTCTGGCGTTCGAGCTCGCGATCGATCAGCGCCTTGTACTCGCTCGAGCGAAGGAACGAGCGTTGAATCCTCTCCTTCAGGTCGACGCTGAAGAGGCGGACCGCCGACTGGATGGTCCGATGGTCAGGAATCGTCATCGAGGCTGCTGCATCGATATCGGCGTGCGGCATGCCCGGGGTCTCGATCGCGGAGCGGCTGAGGATCTGAGCGTAGGCCTCTTCGAGCTCGGTGCGGAGCTGGTCCGCTTCGAGCTGGGAAGTTATGGCGGGAAGATAGGGAGGCTGACCGGAAGCGGGTTTCGACGTCTGTCCGCCAGAAGCACAGCCCACCGCGTACAACGCCATCACCGCCAACAGAACTCTGTTGCGCATCGCGCCCCCCCACTCGCCTTGCGGCCTGCTGCGTCCGGCCGTCGCTTACGCGAGATCTATCTTGAGATTCACCGAGAGGCTCTGGACGTCCGAGGTATCACCAAGCTCGACCTGTTGTTCGCGGGTCGTGATGATCCCTTCGTCGCCATCCTCGAATGCAAGTGTAACCCGAACCGTGCGGGCGCGAGGCAGGACATCGGCAGGGATCTCGAGATGCGCGGCTCGATGGAGGTCGCGCCGCGGTCTCAGGTGCTCCAGATCGGCGATGATGTCGCGTTTTGGAGCTTTCGGCGCCGTCTGGGTGGCGCGCTTCCGCAGGGCCTCCAACTCGGCCATCACATCGACCGAGGACCGGACCTTGACTGTCTTGACCTCCGGTTCCATCGGCTTCGGAGGTGGTTCGTTGAGCGATTCGAACTCGGCGCCAAAGGAGAGCTCCGATTCGGGGGTATCCGGCGGTGCTTCGGGGTGAGATTCCTCGGTCGGAGGGAGAAGGCTTTCGAACGGCGCCGCGTCGAAGGAGGTCGTACTCTCTTCGAAAGGCTCGACGAGCGGTTCGACCGGCAGCCGCAGTCCGGGCTCCTCGGCGGCCTCCAGGTCGCGCGGTGAGCTGTCGGCCGTGGCTGCCGGAACCGCCGATTCGGTATCGAAGAGCTCGCCGGCAGGCTCTGGGGGCTGATCGCCCATGGGCGGATCCGGAAGAGGAGCCGGCGGTGGCTGGTGAGCTTCAGCCGTCGACTCGAGCTCCTCGACCGCGGCTCGAGGTGGTGGCACTGCCGACCTGGCGGCTGCTGAGCGTGCGGCCAGTTCGTCGGCTCGGACACGCAGGGCCGCGATCCGGGAGGGCGTCGGTGTCGTACGCGCCTCCTCGCCGGTCATCCTTCGCCGCAGCGTGCGCAGGGTCAGTTTCGAGATCAGCTTGAGGGTATCGAAGACTCCGATCCCAGCGGAGGCTACAGACTCCACATGACCGAACTTTCCCTCCGGATCGAGCGCGGCAATCATCTCCTGAGCGGGGACGATGTTTGGGAGATCGCGTTTGTTGAGCTGGATGACGATCGGCAACTCGTCGGCGTCGAGTCCGATTTCCTTCAGGTTTTCGCGCAGATTCTTGAAACTCTCGAGGTTGCCGTCGAAAGCGGGCCGCTGAGAATCGGCGACGAAGACGATTCCGTCGACACCCTTCAGAACGAGCTTGCGCGTGGTGTTGTAGAAAACCTGCCCAGGAACCGTGTAGAGCTGGAGCCGGGTCTTGAATCCGCCGATTACACCGACGTCAATCGGCAGCAGATCGAAGAAAAGAGTCCGATCGGTTTCGGTCTCGAGGCTGACCATCTCACCCCGACTCTGAGGTGAGGTTTTCGCATAGACGTGGTGAAGGTTCGTCGTCTTCCCGCAGAGTCCCGGACCGTAATAGACGATCTTGGCAGCCATCTGCATCGTTGCATAGTTGAAGAAGACCATCCGATCGGCTCCACCTCACGGTGCCACAGAAACGCGCGAATTCGACGAGAGCAGCGCGCGAATGTCCGTGCAGGCCCCCCGGACAACCGCCGCACTACACTAGCATCCGCTACTTTTGAGTAGCAAGGCGTGAACCGGCGATTTCCGCTGCGAGGAGCGTGTACACCGCAGCAAGATCGGGAAGCTCGTGAAGCGACTCGAGGTGGCGTCGGATGACTTCCTCCTCGCCGCGGGCGGCCGGCCCTGTGAATCTCGCTTCGTCCGTGTGTGATGCCCAGTTTTCGAGCGCGGAGCGGGCGAGGGCTGCCAGATCCTCCCTTGTCCCTTCGACGCCGGCACGCACCATCAGCCGCTCAGCGATCTCGACGACCGCAGCGACGTAGTTCGATCCGAAGACTGCAGCTGCGTGATACAGAGGTTTCTGCTCCGAGGTGACCTCGGCGAATCGGGCATCGATTGCGGCGGCGATCAGCTTTGCGGTGTGCCTGTGCGCTCCCTCAAATACCAGTAGCGTGTCTCGCAGGTCCGAGGGCTTGCCGACGGGAGGCAGGGATTTCAGAGGGTGGAGCGAAAAACCGCCGGCCTGAGCGGGGAGTGCGCCACTGGCGTGCCAGACGAGCGCCTCGGTTTCAGGAATTGCAGCCGCGACCTGGGGGATGGCGCGATCGCTGACTGCGACGAGCAGAAGCTCGGAGTCGTGGGCGAGGTCCGGGAGATCGACGCGTGCGGTGTCGAGAAGCTCGGCAATATGGCTTGTCGACTCGTCGCGGAGCCAGACTCCCGAGACCGGCCAGCCGATCTTCCTCCACGCGGAGCCGAATGCCCACGCTGCGCGGCCACCTCCGAGGATGCCAAGTCGCATGTTTCAGTCTATCCTGAGCGCAGCGGGGGACTCGAATCTTACGGCCCAGGCTGTGCTCCGAAAGTGTCCCGCGCATTCGGACGAGGAGAGAACCCGCCACTTGCGCTACGTCATCATCGCGACACTCATTCTCTCACTAGTGGCGACCAGCTCGACGCTGGCTGCTCCGCCATCCACCTGCGGTATGCCCGGTGAGTACGAACGAGCGCTCTGCGCGTATCAACAGAGGAGCTTCGATGCTGCGGAGGCAGGATTTCGCTCCCTTCTCGAACGGGACGAGGCTGACGCCGTAACGATTCGGTCGATGTACTTTCTGGCTCGAACCATGATGAAAAGCGGCCGTTTCACAGAGGCGTCGGCTCTGTTCATCAGAATCTACGACCTCGATCGAGGGTTCTATAGCTCCTGGAACTGCGATTTTCTGCTCGGAGAGTGTCGCCGGGCCGTGGGAAAGTAGTGGCATCCGCGCAATCAAAGGCAATGACAACTGACGAACGGTAGCTGATAACCGATGCCTCAGACGCAATTCGAGCTGCGCACGAAGCTTCTCCAGCTGGAGGCTCTGTACGACGTCGGCCGGGCGCTGAATACGCTCCGGCCGGAGGATGATCTGCTCGAGGAGTTGATGCATCGCGCCGTGGCGGTTCTCGACGCCACGATCGGAGTCGTTTTCTCCCTCGATGAGAAGCTCAACGTGCAGAACCTCTTCACGTTCGGGCTCGAGGTCCCGCTTCCTGAAGAGTTGCCGGCCGACCCGGCCATCCGTCAGGTCATCGTTTCGCGCGAGCCTCTGATGCTGAAGGTTTCGAAATTCCTCGGCGGGCCGGGGAGTGATCTGATCCTCGCCCCGATGGTCGCGGGGGAAACGATCGTCGGAGTCATAGGAGTCGGAGACAAAGAGGTGCGCGGTGTCGAGAAGGGCGGCAGTTTCGTTTCGGATGACCTGCGATTTCTCAGCTCGATCGCATCGATCGGTGGAGCCGCTATTGATAACACGCGCCGGTTTCATCGACTCGATCTGGTGCGTGAGACGCTCGAGGACGAGAATCGTGCGCTGAAGCAGCGGATGCTGCGCGAGTACTCCGATCGCCTCATGATCGGCGACTCGCAGAAGATGCAGAGGGTCATCGATCTGGTCGCCCGTGTGGCCGACAGTCAGGCAAGCGTCCTGATACGAGGCGAGTCTGGCACCGGCAAGGAGATGGTCGCGCGACTGATTCACGGAAACTCGCCGAGGAAAGACGGCCCTTTCGTTGCGATCAACTGCGCGGCGCTGCCCGAAACGCTGCTCGAGTCCGAGCTGTTCGGCATCGAGCGCGGAGTCGCGACGGGCGTCGAGGCGAGACCGGGGCGGTTCGAACTGGCGAAGGGAGGGACGATCTTCCTCGACGAGATCGGTGACATCCCCGTCACTCTCCAGGCCAAACTACTCCGCGTGCTGCAGGAGCGTGAGATCGAGAAGCTCGGTGGCCGCCGTCGGATCCCTGTCGATGTTCGCATTCTCTCAGCGACGCACCGCGATCTCGAGGAGATGAACGAGAAGGGGGAGTTTCGCCAGGATCTTTACTACCGGCTCAAGGTGGTCGAGATCACTTTGCCGCCGCTTCGCGAGCGAAAGGACGACATCCCGAAGCTGGTCCGGTTTTTTCTTGAGAAGTACAGCCGGAGAGAGGGGCTTCACGACGTCAGGATTACGCAGGAGGCGCTGCAGAAGATCATGCGGTATCCATTCCCCGGGAACGTACGGGAGCTCGAGAACCTGGTTGAGGGAGCGCTCGCATTGACGACCGACGGCGTCATCGGCCCGCGCGATCTTCTGCTGCCGGACACGGCTCCAGGAGCGTCGGAGGGTGAGCTCACCGGGGATCTTCCGACCCTCGGCGAGTTCGAGGCCCGTTACATCATGCGTGTGTTGGCGTTCACGAAGGGAAACATGTCGAAAGCGGCGAAAATACTTGGTGTGGATCGTAAGACGCTTTATCGGAGACGTGGCGAGCTGTCCCAAAAAGCCACAGATGAGTCATCATGGGACATCCACTGATAAGTGCTAGTCTTTGAGATACTTAATGTCGATCTCTAGGCCAAGCGCGAAGCGGTGTACCAAAAAGTCCCATATGGTTCTTCAGGTGATGGAAGTGCGAGGATCGGTTAAACTACGCAACATCAGAAGGTTAGGAGGTTTCGAGCTGATCTGTTCGCGGTGGCAGTCACGTTGCTCAAGGGTGAGCCCGACACTTGAGGGGGGACACCATGAACAACATCGCACAGGTACGGAGCTCGAAGCAGTCGGCTGCGCTTTCGACAGTGTGGCTGATGCCCGGCATGCTTGCGGTGAACACAGCCGCATTGGTGGCGCTCGAACGTCTCGGCGGCATCCCCGCGTGGCTGAAATCCGCAGTCTCACTGTTTCTCTCATTCTGACCAGCGTTACGCCGAGGACGACCGTCCCATGAATGCGACCGCTGAGCGGCAGATGGAGCTGACGCTCCCGATGGTTCCCGACATCGAGATCGCCGCCGCGCGGGCGGCTGGCAATCTCGCCCGGGAACTCGGGATGGCGCCGGAGTCGATCGACGAGATGGCGCACGCGATGATCGAAGCGTGCATCAACGCGCGTGAGCATTCCGGTAGCAGCGATCGCCGCATCTATGTAAGAATCACCGGCACCTCGCTCGGCGACGGCAATGCGCGGATCGACATCTGGATTACCGACCACGGCCGCGGTTTCGACATCGCCGAGGCACGGACCCGTCGTCAGAAGCTCGGCTCGGTGCATAAGCGGGGCTGGGGTCTTCAGATCATCGAGGCGCACATGGACGAGGTCTCGATTGCGACCAATCACGACGGCACGACGATCCATATGGTGAAATACGCCAGAAGCTGAGGAGTCACGGCCCGATAGCGGGCGAAGGCCGTAACGACGGGAAACGATATGACGGATGAACTGAGAGTCGCGGTCGACCGCCGCGGTACAACGGGTGCGGTCGTATACACGAAGGGCTACATCAACAATGTGGGAGGCGAGGAGATCGCGAACCGCGCCTACGAGTTGATGGATGACGGAGTTCGGGGGCTGCTCCTCAACCTCCGTGAGACGAAGATCGTCAACTCGATCGGTATCAGTATCCTGATCGAGATCATCGAGAAGATGATCGATAAGGGCGGCAGGATCGGGTTCTGCAGCCTCACTCCCGTCATTCACAAGACCTTCCAGATCATGGGGCTGGCCAACTACGCATCGATCTACGCCGACGAGGAAGAAGCTCTGAAGGATCTCGGGTTTTGATACTCGGCTTTTCAGCCATTCAGCCGTTCACCGGACTGCTCAATTGCTGAAGAGCCGAGTGCGCTCACCTCTCTCCTGATATTCTGCCGATCATGTCCCCGGTCCAGCGCTTCGCCGATTTCGTTCACGAGCTGCAGCAGCTGGAAAAGGGTTCGATTGCAGTACAGGCTCCGATCATTCTCGAAGTCCTGGGTCGCCATACGCGGTTCGACACCGGAGCTCTCTACCTTCGTGATGGCCGCGGGCCGGGTCTCCGGCTGGCAGCGAAGACGGATCGTTGCGTGGCTCCGGAGCTCATCGATGCGAACGACCGCGCCGAGGACTGGCTCGTCCCGATCCCCGCAATCGTGATCCCGCTGCAATCGCAGCGCGAGCCGGTAGGACTCCTGGCACTCTCCGCCGAGACACCATCGCCGACGGAAGAGGATGACCTTGCTCTGGTTCGCATCGCCGCCGGATTCATCGGCACGCTGCTCCTCAATCAGCGGCTGGTTCAGGAGATGCGGGAGGGCGACTTTCAGCTGAAATACCGTCTTTGGGAGCTCGAGTCCCTCTATGACATCGGTCTCTCGATCGCCTCGACCCTCAATGTCGAGGAGCTTGCCGACGAAATCCTGTTCCGGATGATCTCGCTGACCAATGCCCGTCGGGCGGCGCTCTATCTGCGGGAAGGGGAGCAGTTCAAGCTCTATCGTTCGTTCGGAGAGGTGCGCGACGGGTTCCTCGAGGAGGAATTGACCGGCCAGCTGATCCGCGAGGCGCGGCCGTTGACCTTCGAGGGAGGGAGCAGCTGTCTGTTCCCCAACTGCACGTCCTTCGTTGCCGTTCCAATAAAAGGAAGTAATGAGGCGGTGATCGGAGTGCTGGCGGCCGCCGATCGGGAAACGCGCGAGGGCGGAATCGGCGATTTCGAGGCGAACGAACTGCGCCTTCTTTCGCTGTTCGGCAACCAGGTTGCGATCGCGCTGGAGAATGCGAGGCTTCACCGTGATGCTCTCCAGAAGCAGGCGATGGAGCGAGAGTTCGAGCTGGCGGCAACGATCCAGCGCGACATTCTGCCGAAGGCTATTCCGCAGATGGACGGGATCGAGATTGCCGCTCTCTCACGACCTGCGCGGCAGGTCGGTGGCGACTACCACGCGTTTTTCATCCGCGACGGGATTCTCACGGCACTGGTTGCCGATGTTGCCGGAAAGTCGATGCCGGCAGCGCTGCTGGTCTCCGCGCTGCACGCGGTCGTGCAACTGCTCTTCGCCGAGGGACGGGAGATCGGCGAGATCGCAACGGAACTGAACCGGCATATTCACAACTGGTCGGCGGAGAACAAATTCGCCACGATGGTGATGGTCTCGATCGATCCCGAGAACGAGATCATCCAGTACGTGAATGCCGGTCATAATCCGGCTTATCTGATCTCCGAGGGGCGCTTCGAACAGATCCGCTCCAATGGACTTCCGATCGGCATCATGCCGCAGACCCGTTACGCAGCGCAGACGCGACCGTTCCCGGCTGGATCGTGCGCCGTCCTTTACAGCGACGGCATCACCGAAGCGGAGAATCTCGTCGACGACGAGTTCGGCAACGACCGGCTCGAGGCGCTGCTCACCGAGCATATCGAGTGCGACGCAATGCTCATCCGTAACCAGATCGCCGCCGCAGTCGCTACCTTCGTCGGGGAAGCTCCGCAGAAGGACGACGAAACACTGGTGATCGTCCGGCGGGTGTAGCGCACCAGCTAGCTGCCGGAAAACTGAGCCGTTCTCTTCTCGAAGAAGGCTGCCATCCCTTCGGCGGCGTCGTTCGAAGAAAAGCATCGGAGCTGGTGTTCGGCCTCGAGCTCGAGCTGATTTCGAAGGGCCTCAATCTCGGGAGCGGCGAGCGCGCGCTTGATCCCTGAGATCGCGAGCGGCGGCGCGGCTGCCACGAGTGTTGCCAGCTGTGCAGTCTCCGGCTGGAGATCGTCGCCTGGAACGACACGGTCGACCATCCCGAGCCGAAGCGCTTCCTCCGCCGTCACCATCCTTCCGGACGCCATGATCTCGAACGCGCGGCTCCGACCGACGAGTCGTGGAAGCAGCCAGGTTCCGCCCCAGTCGGGATGAAGCCCGATCCGTACGAAGCTCTGACTGAGTTTCGCCTGTTCGGAAGCGATCCGGTAGTCACAGGCCAGCGCCAGGTTGCAGCCGGCTCCCGCGGCCACGCCGTTGACGGCGGCGATGACGGGTGTCCGCATCGTGACGATCTGCAGAATTACGTCGCGCCCAGCGTCGAGAAGGCGACGGAATGCCGTGAAGTCACGCTGCTTCTGCAAGCCAGCCATGTAGTCGACGTCACCGCCCGCGCAGAAGGCGCGTCCTGCTCCGGTGATTACGACGGCGCGTACTCCCGCGTCCTGATCGCAAGCCAGGAGGGCTTTGCGTAACTCCTCGCGCATCGTGCCGCTGAACGAATTGAGCTTTTCGGGCCGGTTCAACGTGATCGTTGCGACAAAGGACTCGACGGAGGTCGTGATCGACATGGCGAAGCAGTTTCGCACAACGCCGGGAAAGGGGGAACGCGCCCACCCGGACCGCGCCTCACCGTCGATTCTTGTCGATGATGGCGACCAGGATCACGACGAAGGCAAGAAGCCGAAGCAGATAAAAGACGGCCTGATCCTCGAAGAAGGTCTGCGTCAACGCAAGCGTGAGACGTTGGATTGCCAGAAGCCAGAACGCGACGGCGAACATCGCAAACAGGCGGTCTCGCGAGGTGAGCCAGAAACGAAAGAAAAACAGACCGATCACTGCCTGACCGAGAAAGAGAATTCCGCCGAAGAGAGGTAGGATCGCCGCCGTCACCGCGAGGTCTCCCAGACGAGGCCGTACAGGAGCAGTGCAACTCCGATCACCGCGGGGACCGTGCGCCACATCGCGAGGTCGAGCGCTCCACCGATTCGCAGGTCGACAACCAGAAGGATGTTGTTGAGAGCCAGGCCGGCGAAACACCAGCCGCTCCAGAGCAGGAGCCGCGAGCGTGTTTGCGAGTAGCCGCGAAGAAGAAGGATGGCGCAGACGGCGCTCGTGGCGGCGCAGAGGATGTAGATCGTATTCGCCAGCATCATTCTTCTCACCTCTTCAATTTGAAAGCGTCCGAGAAGCTGCGGAGGGGGTCGACACCGGTAGCGCCACCAACGAGCTCCACGACGGCGCTCTGGTTCTCCTCGTAGGCTCTCACGACGTCAGTGACCATCCCGTCAGTCTCAGGATCAGATGCCGCATATCGATAACGGGGCACGCCGCTGCTCTCGAAACCGAGAATGCCGTTCGAGGCGAGAAGAAACAGCCGCATCGCCGTTGATTCCGGCGGCGTCCCGAGCTGGCTGGCCACCTCGGGAGCGGTCCATGAGCGTTCGCGATCTCCGTGCAGCAGCAACAGGATCTGCAGTTGCTCGGCTGACGGCAATCTCTCCCGGATGAAACGGCTGACGTTGTCAGGAACTGATGAAGCCACTCGGATCAGCTCAATGCAAAGTTCTCGCCGCTCTGTCCGGCAGGTATGATCTCAGGGTGCGGCGCCCCTATTTCTACGAGCTTTACACCCTGCTCAGTTTCGCCGTGATCGTGATCATGTCCGGGATGGACGTCTTCGGAAGTCATTCACCCGTTGCTAACGTGATCTCTTTCGCCAGCGGAATTGCGATTCCCGTGATTGCAGGAGTCGGCTTGCGCCTCGCGTTCTCTCTCGTCAGAGGAGACAGGACGTATCTCCGTCGAATTCGCCGCCGGAGCTACGTGATCGATTCGGTTCGTTTCGTCGTCGGCTCTGGTGCAATGATCACCACGTATCTCTGGATCAAGCTTCTGGTCCCTCTGCTTCACCCGCGACTCTTCGACCACGAGCTATGGGTACTCGATCAAGCCCTTTTCTTCGGGCTGGCGCCGACAATTTTTCTGCTCGACCTTTTCGCCGGTGCACCACTCGAGGTCGTCGACTTCACCTACGCCAAGATCTTCTACGTGAGCACGATCGTAGCGACGGCGTTTTTTCTGTCACATCCCAGCCGGCGCATCCGTCTCGCCTATGTGAATGGACACGCGCTCCTGTGGCTGACGGGCTCCTGGTTTTACCTGCTCGTCCCGTCACTCGGCCCGGCGTATCGTTTTCCCGATATCTGGATGGTGCATTCCGAGTATCTGAGAGTCACGCAGACGCTGCAGGCCCTGCTGATGCAGAACTATCAGAACGTCCTCAGAGACGCGAGTGGCATGGAGGTTACGGCACCGATCCGCATCGTTTTCGGCATCGGAGCATTTCCGAGCCTGCATGTCGGCTTTCAGTTCTTCGTCTTCCTCTGGATGCGGCGGCTCTGGACTTCCGGGGAGGTGCTGTTCGGCATCTTTGTGGTCACGATCTTCCTCGGCTCGATGATCACCGGCTGGCATTACCTCGTCGATGGACTGGCGGGCGCCTTGATCGCGTGGATCTCCTGGCGAATCTTCTGGCACACGGGTCGACTCGGCCGCTGGTTTCGTCTCGCAAGGGTGACTCGCGCCGCACGTTAAGAATTTCGGCATTTTCTGACCTGTTTCATCGGGTATGCCTTCAACGCAGACGCCGCTCGGTGAGATCCTCGCGGAGAGGACTGCCGAGGGCTCGCTCTACGAGAAACTCGAAGGGGGCGCTGTCCGGTGCTACGCCTGTGGGCATCGCTGCAGGATTCCTGAGGGGCTGAAGGGGATCTGCAAGGTACGTTTCAACGAGGGCGGCACTCTCAGGGTTCCCCGCGGCTATGTCGCGGGTCTGCAGGTCGACCCGATCGAGAAGAAGCCGTTCTTTCACGCCTATCCCGGTTCGCTCGCCCTGTCGTTCGGCATGCTCGGTTGCGACTACCACTGTGGCTACTGTCAGAACTGGGTCACCTCACAGGCTCTTCGCGATCCGATGGCAATAGCGCCGCCACGAGACATCGAGCCGGCCGAGATCGTCCGTCTGGCGAAAAAGCATGGAGCGAACGTCATCACCTCGACCTACAACGAGCCGCTGATCACCTCCGAGTGGGCCGTCGAGGTTTTCAGGGAAGCTCATGCAGCGGGACTCGTCTGCTCCTACGTCTCGAACGGAAACGGGACGCCCGAAGTGCTCGACTATCTGGCTCCCTGGCTGACCATGTACAAAGTCGACCTGAAGGGCTTCCACGACCGTCATTATCGGGACCTCGGAGGAACGCTTCAGCCGGTCCTCGAAACGATTCGCGGATTGAAAGAACGGGGCATCTGGGTCGAGATCGTCACCCTCGTCGTTCCCGAGTTCAACGACTCCGATGAGGAGTTGACCGGAATCGCGGAGTTCATCGCCTCGGTCGATCCGGATATCCCCTGGCACGTCACGGCGTTTCACACCGACTACAAAATGGATAACCCTTCGACCTCAGCCCGGCACCTGCTCCGCGCTTGCGAGATCGGCGATCGCGCCGGACTTCGCTACATCTATCCGGGCAACATACCGGGTGCATTCGGCGATCGTGAGGGGACGCACTGTCCCAATTGCCGCACGGAGGTCATCGGTCGTCGCGGCTTTACCGTAACTTCCTACAGGCTCATCGATGGCAGGTGTCCCGACTGCGCTACGGAGATTCCAGGAGTCTGGGCCGTGCCGGCAACCATCGGTGCGAGCGGGATTCCCCGTATCGTCGGCTAACGGCCGGACTCCGACCCCGTGTGGCTCATCGCATGCTACTCTTCGCGCCCGTCGATGCCTGACTACGTGGAGATCGCCAGAACGACAGATGTTCCTCTCGGACGCGCACGGGCGTGCGATGCGGGCGGACGTACGATTGCGCTCTACCACACGGCCAGCGGGTTCTTTGCGACCGACAACGTCTGCCCGCATCGGGGTGGGCCGCTCGCCGACGGCGATCTGATCGGCAATGAAATCAACTGCCCGTGGCATCTCTGGAGCTTCGACGTCGAGTCGGGTCTCTGCCCGGGCAATCCCGAGGTCACGCTCGAGACTCACGAGTTGAAGATCGACGGAGAGAGAATTCTGGTGAAGGTGCCGTGAATCCGAAACCACTACGTCACGTCGATCTCTACGGCAGCGCGGGTCGTCTCGAAGCGCTCTATCGCGACCTGCAGGATCCGGCCGGCATCGCCATCGTCTGTCATCCGCTGCCGACGGGCGGCGGCACGCTTCACAACAAGGTCGTCTTTCGTGCCGCCCGCGGACTCGAAGCTGCCAATGTCGCCACTCTGCGGTTCAACTTCCGAGGAGTCGGCACCAGCGGAGGCAAGTTCGAAGGAGGGGACGGCGAGCAGGATGACGTCACCGCGGCAATCGGATGGGCGCGAAAGAAACACCCGGACCGTAAGCTGATCGTCGGAGGCTTTTCGTTCGGCTCCTGGGTGGCGAGCCGCGTTGCCTGCGAGCGTGCCGACGTCGCCGGCATTTTCCTGATCGGCGCGCCGGTGAACAGGTACGAGCTCGGCTTCCTTCGACAGTGTGAGAAGCCGGTTCTTTTCATCCATGGAACCGCCGACGAGCATGGCGATGTCGACAAGCTCGAGAAACTCGCCGGCGACGTTCGCAACGCCGAGACGGTGATCGTCACCGGGGCCGATCATTTCTTCACCCGTCAGCTCGAGGCGGTCGAAGAAACGATGCGAACCTGGGCCGAAGAGATCATCGAATCGGCGTCCTGATTGCGCGGCGGCGAGTAATCTACCGAACCTGCGGCTGCAGGATCCACCGCCTCCGCTACACCGGAAGGCCAAGCTCCTTTGCCGCCTGCTTCTGAGCAGTGTCCACGGACAGAAAGCGATCGATCGGATCTGCTCGATGAAAGGCGAGGGCCGTCCGGAGGTGCGCGAGATCGAGGGATCGCGGAGTGGTGAGGATCGGCATCAGGTTCGATTGACAGAGATCGAGGGTCAGCTCGTGCAGCGCGAACAGCTCTGAGTCCCGCTCCACGCGGTCCAGACATGCCTGGAACTGCGGCTCCGAAAGCGTCCCCTCCCGGGCCAGACGGACCAGATTTCGCTTGGCTTCCAGGACCAGCAGGACACTGGAAAGCAACTCCGCACCTTCGGTTTCCAGAGACAACGCTTTACCCCCCTCCTCGGAGAGCAGGATGCAGAGGTAGGCTGACGTGTCGAGATACAGCCGCCGCCCAGGCGTGCTCTCCACGCCGGCAGGGCTCAACGATCGCTCCGGTCTTCCATCAGGAGCGCGAGATAGCGCCCCTTCGTGCCCTGTCGTAGAGCCGGAACGAGCCGGCCATTGCCGATCCGAGAACCCCGGTGCACATGTATCGGGGAAGGCGGCGCGAGTCGGGCGACGACCTCATTGTGTCGAGTGATCAGGATAGTGCTCCCCGACTCAGCTTCGGCGACGGCAGCAGAAAGTCCGGACTTCAGCTCCTGAATCGAGACCTGTTTCATGACCAGAATGTTAGCAGAATCTGGGCCGTGACTACGCCCTTGGGAGCGAATGCCGATGGACGGAGGAGCCCCCTCCACTTTCTTTGGGAGAGCACCTCCTCAGCACGCGTCGCCCGCCTGCGCGAATTCCAGTGGGACGCTGCACGTGTTCAGGCCGTCCTCAATCCTCCGTACTGGTCCTCGACGAAAAGTCTCGTTCTTCAGCCTTCCAGTACATCCCGCAGGAAACGCAAGCCGAGGATCGTCCGGGTGCCGTGCCATGTGAACAGATGTCCGGGGAAGGGACCGATGATCCGGGAGACCGGGAAAGCGATCGCGTCGGCTTCGGCGAACGGGTAGGGTTCGTCGGGCAGGAAAACGATGTCGGGCTTCAGGGCGAGCACTTCGACTGGATCGAGCTGCGGATAACGGAGCTGGTTCTCCAGCACGTTCCTGCCGCCTGCTGCCTCCACGAGGTTGGAGACATACGTGTCTCCGCCGCACCACATCCACGGCTCTTTCCAGATAGGACAGGCAAACGTAAACGCCCGGCGCGGCATCGTGCTGAGCGTGTCGCGCAGTGTTGCGACGAAGGACGAAGCACGATCCTGCCGCGCGTGAATGGTTCCGAGCTGCTGAATCAACCCTGCGACATCCTCGACGCGTTTCGGTTCGCTGACGAAAACGGGCGCGAATGGCTCGATCGCATCGGCGTGCCGGCGTACGTTCTCTTCGAGGTTCATGTGGACCAGGTCGGGTGCGAGCTCGCGAATCACATTCACGTCGGGATTCTTCGTCCCTCCGACTCGGGGCAAAGTGAGATCGGGCGGAAAGATGCAGAAGTCGGTGATCCCGACGACCGCGCTTCCGGCATCCAGCTCAAAGAGCGTCTCGGTGATCGAGGGGACGAGAGAGACGACCCGCTGCGGCGGCATGTCGAGCGCAAGCGGTCTGCCGAGGATGTCGCGCAGCATCCGAAGATGTTAGCAGCCGTCGTCTCAGCGCACTTCTTTGCGGTACTTCGGGTCGAGTGCGTCGATGAGTCCGTCGCCGAGGAAGTTCAGTCCCATCACCGCGAGCATGATCGCGATTCCCGGATAGATCGCGAGGTGATTCGCGAGCCCGAGGTAGCGGCGTCCGGAGGTGAGCATCGCACCCCACGAGGGAGTCGGGGGCTGAACGCCGAGACCAAGAAACGACAGCGCCGCCTCGGCCAGGATGGCGCCTGCGAGACCGAGAGTCGCCATGACGATCACAGGATTGATCACGTTCGGGAGAACGTGCAGCGTAATGATTCGGAGCGATCTGGCGCCCAGGGCCTGAGCGGCGGTGATGTACTCCATCTCCCGGACTTTCAGCACCTGGCCGCGCACGAGACGTGCGTAACCGACCCAGCCGATGACGGCCAGGGCGAGAATGACGTTGTTCAGACTGGGCCCGAGTACGGCAACCAGAGCGATCGCCAGCAGAATGCCGGGAAACGCGAGAAGGATGTCGCAGAGCCGCATGATCAGCACATCGACGATGCCGCCGAAATACCCGGAGATCGCTCCCAGCGTCACGCCGACGAGCGAGGCGAGGATGACGACGCTGAACCCGACCCGAAGGGAAACACGGGAGCCGTAAACGATGCGCGAGAGAACATCGCGGCCGAGATCATCGAGCCCGAGGAGATGCTCCTTCGACGGTCCCTCCAGTCGTCGCGAGGTGTCCTGAACATTGGGGTCATAGGGGGCGAGCAGCGGCGCTGCCAACGCTGAAGCGACCAGCAGTACCGTCAGGATCAGTCCCGACGTGAAGGCGAAGTTCTTGAAGAAGCGTTTCATCGCGTGGGGCGGCTCATTCGAGTTTGATACGCGGGTCGACGATCCCGTACAGCAGATCGCTGATGAAGTTCACCATCATGTAGGTCAGTGCGATTACCAGAATCGATGCCTGCACCTGAGGGTAGTCCCGTGTGTTGATCGACTGGATCAGCAGACGGCCGAGTCCGGGCCAGGAGAAGATCTGCTCGGTGATGATTGCCCCGGTGAGCAGCGATCCGAACTGCAGCGCCAGGATCGTGATGACCGGGATCAACGCATTACGGAGTGCGTGGTTGAAGATCGCCTTCGCACGCGTCACTCCTTTGGCAACGGCAGTCGTGACATAGAGCTGGTTGAGCTCTTCTGCCAGGCTCACCCGGATCATCCGCGTCAGGATCGCGGCGAGTGAAAGCCCCATCGTCAGGGATGGGAGCACCAGCGAGCGAAGTCCTGCATCGCGTCCCGACACCGGAAACCATTCGTAATTGATCGCGAACGCGATGATCAGAAGCGGACCGAACCAGAAGCTCGGCATCGAAACACCGATGAGGGCGAAAAATCGCGCGACATTGTCGATCCACGAGTTCCGATAGATCGCGGAAATGATGCCGAGGGGAAACGCGACGACGAGTGCCACGAGCATCGATCCGAAGGCGAGCTGCATCGTGGCCGGATACCGGGCGCCGATCTCCTTTGCAACACTCTCGCTGGTCCTGAAGGATGTGCCGAGATCGCCTTGCGCCAGATTGGTCAGGTAGGTGACGTACTGCTTCCAGAGGGGCTGATCGAGCCCGAGGGCCTTCCGGACCGACAGGATGTCTTCGGGCCGGGCTCCCTCGCCCGCGATCTGCATCGCCGGATCTCCGGGGATGAGATGGATGAGCGAGAAGATCAGCGTCAGGATCCCGAGGGTGATCGGGATCATCTGCAGAAATCTGCGGATGATGTACTGCGTCATAGCGTCCTGGCTCGCGCCTCAGGCTGCGTCAGCGATGAACGTGCCAGCGTGAGAGGTGAGGGGCTCATCATGGCCGTCAGGCCCCCGCCGCCATCTGCTTGCCGGTGATGTTCCAACCGCGAATCTTGACCACGGGGGCGAGCGTGCCCCCGAACATGTTGTACCAGGTTCCGATGCTCCGTCGCTCCCTCGAGAGTGCCTCGATGTTCGCGAATGCCTCGACGATCGACTGGGTCCAGCGGAGGTTCGGCAGGCGGGCGGCGACCCTGCCGTCCCGGATCAGAAAGGTCCCGTCGCGTGTGGTGCCGGTCATTAGCGCACTCTTCGGTTCCAGCAGTCCGTTGACGTAGTTGAAGCGAGTGACCCAGATGCCGAGCTTCGTTCCCGCGATCATCTCCTCCCGGCTCGACGTACCTCCGGCCATGGACAGATGGAACGCTGCGCCATGTTCAGGCGAGCCGAGCTGCCAGGCGCCGGCATTCGGGACCATTCCGAGGCGGTCTGCCCACGCTTTGTCGAGCATCGGCGTCCGGATGATCCCGTTCTCGATCAGCGCGACACGACTCTTCGGCATCCCTTCCATATCGAAGGGGAAGGGGAGGAAGCCGGAGTCGACGGCATCATCCTCCAGCGTAAAGTTCTCACCGAGCAGCCGCTTGCCGACGTTCCCGACGAAGAACGACGAGCCGTCCTCGAACGACTGACCCGTCAGAGCGATCATGTTGAGCCAGTCGAACACCTCAGCCAGTGCAGGCGGCTCGAGGATGACATCATAGGCACCGGGTTCGAGGTCTTCGACGTTGCCTGCCGCGAGCGTCGCCTTCTGCGTTGCCTCGGCGCCGAGAGCCGCGAGATTCAGCCGCGCCGCGCTTCTTTCGCGCCGCGTTGCGTAGCCGGAGCTGTCATCGCCCGTGGCGATCACGGTGGCATCGGCATGCGTCATCCGGGCGTAGCGTCGTACACCGTATGTGTTGCCGCATGCGACCGAGGCGCTGGCCGTCGTGTAGGCTCCCGCGAAGTGGAGAGGAGCATGTGTGCTGAAGATCGCGGCCAGGGCACGTGCTTTTTCGACCGGGGAGATCGCGGCGGTCGCTTCGTCGAACGCGTTGACGTCGGGTGCAGGCTCGTCGTTCGAATAGAGACCCCGAAAGCCTTGCACCGGATTGGAGTGCCGCGCCGCCTCGACCGCGACCGCAGCCGTGCGGGCGATCTCGTTCGGATCGAAGCCGGTCGTCGTCGCGACGCCCATCGCGCCGTCAGCGATCACCCGAAGCGTCAGCGACGCGCTCTCCTCCGACATGTTCTGGTGGAGCTGCGAGTTGGCGAAGCGGGAGATGTTCTGGTCGACCGAAATGAACACGGCATCCGCTTCGTCGGCGCCAGCGGCGGCGGCGAGTGCCTGGTTCAGGATTTCTCGTGACTCTGGTTCGGTACGCATTGGTTGAAACTGAAAATTGAAAATTGAAAACGAAGTGTAAGGGCACTGCAATGGCGCGACGATCTTCCAGAGTACGAAATGCGAAGTAGCCGCACTCGCTATGCGCTACGAGTTACGGAGTACGCAGCTTGCCGGGCCCCTCGCATGCCCGCCCACCCGCCCGCTCGGGGTGACAACCTTGTCTGTCATCCCGAGCGTAGCGAGGGATCTGGCGGATGGGCGGTGCCAAATGCATCGCACCGCCCGCCCACCCAGATCCTCACGCTACGCTCAGGATGACAGCCTCGAGCGATTGGATTAAGACGTCCAGGGGGTTTTCCAAAGCCTGAATCAAA